>JBEKJX010000053.1:0-13089 GCA_050011015.1 Smithella sp. | reverse complement strand
CATAAAGAGGTGGAATTATGAAAGACAGGCAAAAGTATGTATTGGCAATCGATTTGGGTACTTCAGGACCCAAGACGGCTTTAATCTCTGTTTATGGAGAAGTGCTGGATAGCGAATTTCAAGCAACGCCCATTATCCTGCTTCCTGACGGAGGGGCTGAGCAGGACCCCGATGGATGGTGGGACGCTATTATGTCCACTGCGAAAAAAGTACTGAGTAAAAATCTCGTTTTGCCCGAAGACATTGTTGCCGTCAGCGTAACCACCCAGTGGTCAGGCACAGTTGCCTTGGATCAGGGAGGCAAACATTTGATGAATGCCATCATCTGGATGGATAGCAGGGGCGCTGAATCAGTAAAAGATATCCTGAAAGGTCCCATCAAAGTAGAAGGGTATCCTCTTTTCAAGATGATGACCTGGCTGAAACTTACAGGGGGCGCTCCATCGCAGTCCGGCAAAGACTCTCTCTGCCATATTCTTTGGTTAAAACAGAACAAGCCGGAATTATATCGCAAGACATATAAATTTCTTGATCCCAAAGATTATATCAACCTGCGCTTAACCGGAAAATTTGCGGCCACGTATGATTCGATTTTGCTGCACTGGGTAACTGACAACCGTGACCCGTCGCATGTCGTTTATTCAGACAAGCTGCTTAAAATGGCAGGAATCGAGCGTTCAAAACTGCCCGATCTGATCCAGGCAACTGACATACTTGGTCCGGTGAAAAAGGAAATAGCTGCTGAACTTGGTTTAAAAGAAGGCACTCCTGTTATCGGCGGAACTCCCGATGTACCTTCAGCGGCCGTGGGTTCCGGCGCTGTTCGAGACTATGAGGGCCATTATTATATCGGTACTTCATCCTGGATATCAGCCCATGTCCCTTTCAAGAAAACGGACATCGCCCACAATTTCGGTTCTTTCCCCAGTCCCGTTCCCGGCCGTTATCTGATTCTCACCGAACAGGAATGCGCCGGCAAATGCCTGACCTGGATAAGAGACAATGTTCTGTATCACAAGGATGAACTTATGCAGGAAGAAAACGCCCCTGACATATTTAAGGTATTGGATAAAATTGTAGCACGGGTTCCGGCAGGCGCAAATAACATAATCTTCACCCCATGGCTTTACGGAGAACGTTCACCTATAGATGACTGCCATATCCGCTCTTCTCTATTCAACGTTTCCCTGGAAAATACCAGAGCGGACATTCTTCGTGCTATTTTTGAAGGAGTGGCTTTCAACGCGAAATGGCTGATTGCCCCTGTGGAGAAGTTCATGGGAAGACCATTCCAATATCTCAATTTCATTGGAGGCGGCGCCAATTCGGATGTCTGGTCGCAAATTATTGCAGATATTTTCGACAGGAAAATCCGTCAGGTCAAGGATCCGATCTCTTCCAACGCCCGGGGCGCGGCTTTTCTGGCTTCGATTGCTTTGAAATATATAACAATGGAAGATATTCCTAAGTATATACAAATCAAGGCGGAGTACACGCCCAACCCGGACAACCGCAAGATATACGATGAACTGTTCAAAGAATTTGTAGGTTATTACAATGCACAGAAGAAGGCATGCGCACGCATGAACAAGAACAAAGAAGGCGTGTGTTCAATTTAAATATTGTCAACATGATGAATCAGGAGGATATGAATCTATGGAATATGCAGAAATAATGAAAAGAAAAGACGAAATTTTGTCCAGACCGGTGCAGCCGATACCAAAGGACAAATTGGATTCCGAGCATAAGCTCTATGCCGAACGATGCAAACGGTCGATAGAAATTTTCGAGAAGGCTAAAGCGATGATTCCCGGCGGCGTGCAGCACAATTTAAGCCAGAATAAACCTTTCCCTCTGGCTATGGACAGGGCTAAAGGCTATAAGATATGGGATGTGGACGGCAATGAGTATATCGATTATCTCATGTGCGGTGCGCCCATCATGCTTGGCCACAGCTACGAGCCGCTTGATGAAAAGATAATTGAAATCATCCGGGAAAAAGGGCCGGCGACCGGTTTAACCTCGGAATATGAACTTCTGGCAGCTGCGGAAATCATCAAACACATGCCCGGAGTCGAAATGGTCCGTTTTCTCCAGTCCGGCACTGAAGCGGACATGGCGGCGCTGCGCATTGCGCGCGCTTATACCGGCAAGCTGAAGATCATCAAGATCGGCGGCAGCTATCACGGCTGGTCTGATCAGATGATCTATTCGGTCCACATTCCCCGGACCGGCAATTTTGAGTCTAAAGGAATTCCGCCAGAGTGCTTTGCTCACATTGTTGATGTGCCACCCAACGATTTCGAAGCACTGGAGAAAGCCTTTAAAGATAATCAGGATAAGGGCGGCGTTGCCGGTGTAATGGTGGAACCGATCGGCGGAGAATCAGGCGCCCATCCTGTTCATCCGGATTGGAATAAAACCATCCGGAAATTATGCGATCAGTATGGTTCGCTGATGATTTTTGACGAAGTGGTTACCGGTTTCAGGGTGGATATAGGCGGCGCGCAAAAGCTGTATGGCATTACACCCGATATAACGGTACTGGGAAAAATCATTACGCACGGTTATCCGTCATCAGGGGCTGTGGCAGGCCGTAAAGACGTTATGAAAGTCTGTGCGGGAAGCATGGGGGACAAAATTTTTGTCGGAGGCACATTGGCGGCAAATCCCATTTCCATGGCAGCCTGCTATTACGCACTGAAATACATCGTTGAAAATGATGCGATTGCAAAGGCAACTGCTTACGCCAACAAACTGACCAAGGCTCTCAATGATCTCTATGCGACAAGGCCGGATCTGGGATTCTTTGTTTATAATTTCGGCGCCATTATGCATTACATGACGACTGCATTCTTTTCCATAGACCTGAACGATCCAAACGCTCTAACCGAGATTTTCGGCCGAAAGCAGGTGGCGGATGACTATCAGGTAGTTACCATGGCTCATGGTCTGTGCACTTTGGCCGGAACCCGCATGTATACATGCATGCAACACGATGATGAATCGTTGAAGAAAACATTGAAGATATGGGAATATGTGCTTTCGCTGATTCCAAAAAATTAACTCAACAAAGAAACTTATTTTTTAAGGAGTATAAAACCATGGCTGAAAAGAAAAATGAAAAAGAGGTAAAGAAAACAATGGATGCTTTCGCGGATAAACCTGTAGCTATCCCTGAAAGTATCGATATGGAAAACCATTTAATAGCCACCTACTGGCTTAAGGGTGATAAATCCTATGATGCTTCTTTAGTAGGGCAGTTCCTAGCCATCGAACAGACCACCGGCACATGGGTGCCTGTTCCCGGCGAAACACCTGAAATCCGTGCCGGTCATGTCGCAAAAGTAATCGGCGTATACGAGGCCCCGTTTTATGAATACGGTGTGCCGCCTGAAGTTACAGAGAGACAGTGCATTTTACAACTTGCCTTTCCCTCGGCAAACGTCGAAGATCAGCTTCCTATGATTCTTACCGCGATAGTCGGCAATATTTCCATGGTGCCCAATTTCAAACTGCTGGATATCAGGTTTCCCAAAGCCACCCTGGATCAGTACAACGGTCCAAAATTCGGACCCGATGGCTGGTGGAAAACGCTCGGCATCAAAAAAGACCGTCCGCTACTCAACAACATGATTAAACCTTGCAGCGGCTATCCGCTGGAAGTCGGCGCCCGGCTCTTCAGAGAGGCGGCATTAGGCGGCTGCGACGTAATCAAGGATGACGAATTGATTGCCAATATGCGTTATAACGACGCGGTAAAAAGAGTAAAAACCTACATGAAGATAGAAAAAGAAGTCTATGAGGAAACCGGAGAGCATACCATCTATACTGTCAATGTCACCGATCGCCTGCCGCGGATGTTCGATCTGGCAAAACGCTGCATTGACGCCGGAGTAAACGGCATGATGGTCAATTATCTGGCAGTCGGTCCCGAAGCTATGCGCGCGCTGGCAGACGACCCGGCAATCAATGTGCCCATCCTGGCCCATATGGATGTGGCGGGAGCTTACTATATGGCGCCTAATCAGGGTATTTCTTCGCCGCTCATTCTCGGCAAGATCCCCCGCTTATGCGGCGCGGATTCAATCGTTCTGCCTTTCTCTCTGGGCGGAAAGGGTATATACATGCATGAACGTTTCATGACCACAGTCCGCAACCTGATTTATCCCATGGGTAATCTTAAGGCCACTATGCCCATGCCGTCAGGCGGTATTACACCGGCCAACGTTTCTGACATCGTCAATGCTTTGGGCAAAGACATCATGATCGGTTCGGGCGGAGGCATTCATGCCCATCCCCAGGGACCGAAAGCGGGCGCCCGTGCATTGAGACAGGCCATTGATGCAGCAATCAAAGGCATTAAACTGGAAGAATATGCCAAGGAGCACGAGGAACTCGGTGTAGCGCTTGGCGTTTGGGGTAAGAAGACCGATTTCAAGGTCAGTAGTTAACTTAATTGTTGTTTCCAGGCCGGTGCGGGTTTACTTCTGCCCGCCCGGCTTTTTAACAACTAGTTGAAAATTACCATCAGCAGAAGGATTTAAAAAAAATTGTATTATTACCTGCATGACGATCCACGCCTGCCGTCGGCCTGGGCGCCCTGGTTTTCTCACGAATACATTACTTATTTATCTGTCCAGGCCATAGACACGCTTATGGCACTCCCGCAGGTCGCGGTAAAATCAAATCCCAATATCAGTTCCGAATGCTGGCCAATCGGCCATAAACATATCGATTTATACAAGGAAAATTACAGCGAAGTCCGTAAACTCGATCCTCTGTGGTCTTTTAGTTATTCACAGCGCAATGGTGAGTTTGGTGTTGAACCTCCCTTAGATAAAACCATTGAGCCATGGAAAGTGCTGGTAATATACAGCACAGAACCTGATTTAAATCCGGATTGCGATCTGGATCTTCATAAAAATCAGAAAATGACCGGTGGCTCTCACGGCTGGCGGCATATGCAATTCCGTTTACTGGGCAAGACATTTGGAATAGCTCCCGAATCATTCCGCATAAATATGAATTTTGCCAAAATGTCGTTCGAAAACGGCAATGATTATTGGGGCTGGCGGTATTTGTCCCGCTCGGCTCACTACCTGGCAGATTTGGGCAATCCCTTTCATGTTAAAGCATTACCCAATAGGTTTTTGATCAATAACCTTTTCTCATTAAAAAAACTGTTTACAATCGTTTCTTCCGTTCATCAAAGTTACGAAGTATATGTCCAGGGGCGTTTTCGCGAAGGATTCCCCTCTTTTCAAGAGGCCTTATTGCGCGGCTCCCGCGAGGGACAAGCCGCGAAAAGCCCCGTAAATGAACTACTGGGCAGCTATATGCATCTGGCGAAAGAAAGGCATAATGAAATTTTCTTTTTTTTCCTCGATCAATTCGGCCGGGAATTAATCAATGTTTTCGAGAAAATGAATCCGGACAGTCATCTGGATGCCGCCACGCAGACCAATATGTGTGCGGCAGACGCGGCAAAAGTTATTTTCCGGAATCATAATCTTCCCGCCCTGAATTTTCTGGATAAAATCACAGAAGAGATTCTCTTTAATGTAGGCAAAATGCTGGGGATATTATTTAGTCGGTTTTCCGCCTGAAAGATGCAGGGAACGGACATAAGTCATTCCCTGCAATTGAATAATTCGCTTCGTATTCCTTGTCTTATTTTTTTCTCTTACTATTTCCCCTGCGCTGCCTTAACCTCATAATCTCTCATAGTCCCGGCAAGTTCAACAATTTCTGCAGGCAGCGTAGTCACAGGCTTTCCGGTAGATAAAGCAAGGCAATAGATATTGGCAACTTTTTCTAAAAGTTCCGCGTGAAGAATCGCCTTTTCCAGCGTCTTGCCCAGAGCCAATATTCCGTGGTTCTGAATAATGTAAGCGTTGGCATTATTCGATAATTTTCCGGCCACATTATTAACAAGCTCCGGACTCCCGGAAAGGGCGTAAGGAATAACATCTACCATTGCTCCCAGTGAAAAAGTGACCTCATCAAAAAGAGCGGGTATAGGCGTGTTGATCACAGCGAAGATGCTGCCGAAGATCTGATGAGTATGGACAATAGCATTGACATCGGGCCTCCTCTGGTAAATTATGCTGTGCATGCCCGTTTCGACAGAAGGTTTGAGCTGATCATTTCCCTCAATGACGGAAAGATCAAATCCAACCACACAGATATCGGATGCTTTGATCTCTTGGTATTTTACTGATGAAGGAGTTATAGCAAGGGCCGCCTCATCAGCCCGCACGGAAACATTGCCTCCGGTACCCTTGTGCGATCCGAAAAAACCTTCTTCTGAAAGCCAGACACTGGCTTCCAACACACTTTTCTTATAGCTCTCATATTTGGACATGGGTAATAATTGGTCTCCTTTCTTTCGTCATACAATCGTTTTATCAAAATCAGATTATATAAATTTTATTATGCAATTGATACTTTTTGAAAAATATCGACAACTTATACGATCGATGTCATTTTTTGAAATTGCTGATTAGTTTGACCAATCAAATTAATCAGATTAATAATTACGTTCTATTATCATTTTTTGTAAAAAATGTTGAAAATGAAAAAAATTTATTGACTTCAAAATTTAAAAGTATAGAATTAATAACATTAAATCAATGCTTATGCAATATTTTTCGTCATACTAAAAAATCAAATAAGCATTGCCGGGAATTTTATTTTAAGCATTTTCCCGTCGGCGTTAAGTAGAGGGGTAAAAGCAGCTTTTAAAGAATACCCGCTTTCATGGCCGGTTTGCCCAACTCTAATTGAAATTATTTTAAGGAGGGGAGATAATGAAGAGATTTTGGTTGGTTTTGCTTTCAGTGGGGCTAGTCCTAACCATCAGTGCGGAAGCTTTTGCAGTTGATGTTAAGGTCAGCGCCACATTTTACGAAGCCGGTATGTATCAGGATAAAACAACTTTCATAAAAAACGGATATTATCTGGATAGCACAGGAGCACTGGTTCCCGATAACGGAGGTCCCAGTACAGCCTTTTTTTATCAAAGACTGCGCGTCGAAACAGACTTTATCCTCTCTCCCAGTCTTAAGTTAGTCACCCGTTTTAATGCGATGGAAAGAATATGGGGCGGCGCAAGATCAGAACCCGGTACGACATTAGACTTACAATCGGCAGCGACCAGAGCGGAGAATGAAAACATCGGTTTCGACTGGGCGTACGTTGAATATGTCTCCCCTATCGGTATGTTTGACTTAGGCTATATGGACGACGGAGGTTGGGGAACGGTTTTCGGAGACAGCACCGTACCCCGCCCAATAGCCAGCTGGGCAGCTCAACAAGGGCCATGGACGGCTTTCTTTCAACTCGTCAAGATAAATGACAATAGCAAGAGTGCAGTACATGTTACAAATGTGACTGATAACGATACCGACAAATATCAAGCCGGGTTTATATATGAATCAAAGGGAAGTCAAACCGGTCTATTGGCCATCTATTATCGCGATGCGAGCAACAGACCAATTTATGTGGGAACTGTCGACGAAGGAGTTAACGCGAATGTTTTTGTTTTACAGCCTTATGCCATTGTCAATATCGGCCCCGTTAAACTTCAGGCGGAATTGGATTACGCCTGGGGCGGTATAAAAGCCGATGCCCCTCCCGGCGAATTCGGCCAAGATTTAAAAGTTGACAATCTGGCTGGATGGATTGATGCCATGGTTGATCTCAAAATGTTTTATTTCGGCGGCAGCATTGCTTACGTAGCCGGCAATGATTTTCACAAATTTGCTTCAGATGGAACAATAAAAGGCGGCTTCCTTACAGGCGGGATGGATTGGAATCCAACGTTGATCCTGTTTAACAGCGAACGCAATTACTGGGCAGGTACAATTCAAGGTAATGCCGGTTCTACGACAAACAGTAATTACCTTGGAAACTTGTTTGGTCTTAACGATACCGGTATGTATAATGCCTGGTTTTTGCAGGGCAGGGTTGGCGTGAGACCTGTTGATAAGTTAGACATTCAGGCTTCTATTTCTCACGCTATGGCCGATAGCACAAGCTGGGTTGGCAACCTGTCCGGTCAGCCGGATTTTGTTTCCAGTAACTACGGCACGGAAATTGATCTTATCGCAACTTACAAGATCAACAACAACTTGAGTTATATGGCAGGTTTTGGATACCTGTTCACCGGTGATTATTTCAAAGGCATTGACCCAAATGTTGATGTTCGTGATAACTACATGTTCCTCAACAAACTTACTCTTACATTCTAGGATAATTGCTGGTTAATTGTTAATTCGAATCTCCGGGGGATGGGTAACTCCCCGGAGATTTCTTATTTTGAGCTTTGCCCATTTTTCTGTGCTAGCCGTGTCACATCCCGCACTTTCTTTAATATCAGCCGGTCAACGTACCATGCCGGGAAAATCTTCATCAGCCTGTATTCAAAACTATTTTTGGCAACGATATATCTTAATTTCGGGTTTTCTAAAATTAATGCCTGATAAACAATTTGAGCGACTGCAATCGGGGGCAATCCGGTCGTTTTCCCTTTGCGAATGGAATACTCTCCAAGCGCTTTCGCTTCTTTCCAAAACATGGAATGAGTATATTTAGCATCGGTTAAATTCTTTTCCCCTTTATCCCAGATAGCCGTGACAATGCGTCCGGGTTCAATGAGAATTACTTTCACGCCGTATGGAGTAATTTCCCGGCGTAAAGAATCAGAATATCCTTCCAGGGCAAACTTACTGGAACAATAAGGTCCGACAAAAGGAGTGGCAAAAAAGCCGCTATCCGAGCTCATCATCACAATTCTTCCTTTTGCCTGCAAGATAAAGGGAAAGAGTGCCTGTGTGACTTGATGAACTCCAAAGAGATTGACTTCAAACTGGGCCCGCATATCTTCCAAGCTTACATCCATTAATGCGCCGGCTTTCGTAATTCCGGCATTATTAATTAATCCAAACAAGCCTGTGCCCTTCTCTTCAATAATTCTCTTTACTTCAATGATATCCTCGTTATTGGTTATATCCAGTCTGACAGGAGTAATATTTGAATTTTTGTTCAGGCATTCCATAGTGCGCGGATCTCTTGCTCCGGCATAAACATGAAATCCCTGAACTGCCAGATATTCTGCGGTGGCCAGTCCAATGCCGCTGTTCGCGCCGGTGACTAAAACGGATTTTTGATGATTGTTTATCGGTGACATGGGAAATACTTTCCTTGTTTTTGCGGGTATAAAGACGTTTCGGGTTTAAGTAGCCGGAGCTGAATTTATTCCGCTCCGGCTACTCATTTTTCTTGTATTTGCGCCCTTCAGCAGGGTACGTTCGTCCTACATGAAGCTTTCTTCAGGGATATCGATCGCGCTGCGGTCGCCGAACTTCATCGATTTGAGATATCCGAAGATATCAGGAACATGATTCATGATATAGAACCGGGCCGTGGCAATTTTGCCCTTGTAGAAATCGGCGTCGATTGCGCCTTTCTCCTTCATCTTTGCCGACGCCAGAAGCGCCTGGTCCAAGAGCAGCATGCCGCAGTAGACCCTGGCGCCTGCATGCAGGGTCCGGGTGGCGAAAAGTTGTTTCATTTGCTTGTCGCCCGTCGTCCAGGCGGCATTCATGTCGATGATCTCTTTGAAAGCCGCCATGGCTTCTGTCATCATCGCGAATTCCGCCGCAAATTCGTCCGTCTTCCTGCCAACGACGAAAACGTTGATTTCGGCCACCCACTTTTTAAACGGCGCGCCGTCCTTCATGGTGAACTTGCGGCCGGTATAATCCTGAGACTGGATGAAATTGGTTCCTTCCCAGATTCCATAAATCACAACATCCCGGTATAGTTCCGCCGGGGCATACTCTTCCGTGAAGCCGTAGCCGCCGTGGCACTGGATGGCGTCACCAGTGGTGAGCCTCGCCATATCGGACGTATAGGCCTTGCACATGGGGTTATTGATCGCAAACATATCATCATAATATTCCCGCTCTTCCGGCGTGGCTGCGTCCACAGCCAGGTCACGGTAGAGATAGGACTTGTAAATGAG
This sequence comes from Smithella sp., assembly GCA_050011015.1. Classification (GTDB taxonomy): domain Bacteria; phylum Desulfobacterota; class Syntrophia; order Syntrophales; family Smithellaceae; genus Smithella. The sequence goes on along the minus strand of JBEKJX010000053.1, from coordinate 3,059 downwards.
CGCCCGGCAAGCCTCCAGAATGGACTTCTGGGACAAAAGCATGCGGCGGACATCTTCGTGTTCGATGATCCGGACGCTGGGACCCTTGGGGTTGGTGGAATGTTTGCTCTGCACACGCAGCTTGGTATAATCCAGAGCGGCGTAGTAGGCGGCGCCGATGCATCCCAGGGAGAACAGGCCCGTGTTCAGGCGTTCCTCGTTCATATAAGCAAACATCTGCTTCATGCCGATGCCGCGTCCGTCTTTCACTTCCGCTTCTCCCACCATCCAGCCATAGCAGTTGTCGTTTTCACCCATGGAGAGGGTGGCGGTCGTCGAGCCGTGAATACCCAGCTTGTGCTCGATGCCCATGGTGGTGACGTCATTCCACGCGCCCAGCGAGCCGTCCTCGTTAACCCAGAACTTGGGCACGATGAAAAGCGATATGCCCGCAGTGCCTTCCTTGGCGCCCGGTGTCTTGGCCAGCATCAGATGGATGATGTTTTCGGCCAGGTCATGGTCGCCGGAAGAGATGAAGCATTTCGTTCCGGTGAGCTTATACTTGCCGGGCGTGTCGGTGGGAAACGCCTTGCTCTGCACGGCGCCGACTTCGGAGCCTGCGCCCGGTTCGGTAAGCCCCATGGTGCCGCCCCATTCGCCGGTCCGCAGTTTGGGGATAAACAGGTCCTGCTGTTTTTGCGTGGCAAATTCATGAAGCACGGTGATCGCGCCCTGCGTCAGGCACCAGAACATGACGATCGACGGCGAAGCGGCGGACTGCATCTCCAGAATCGGCGCATACCAACACAGTGGTATTTTGCCTTCGCCGCGGTAACCGAATTGAGGTCCCAGTTCCGCATCCATCACGGTTCTATAAACATTCTTGAACGAGTCGGGAGTCACCACCGCATGTTCATTGCCGCCCACAAATTTCGCGCCGGGTTCGTCGGCGTCTTTGTTGGCCGGACACATCACGTCGCGGCAGACTTTAAAGTTGACATCGAGAAAGCTGTTGATGTCGTCCATCCCGTAGTATTCTTTGTAAGCGTCAAGGCTCAAGAGCTTTTCCACGCCGAGCCATTCTTTGATCTGGAACATGATGTCCCGCGTCTGATACAACCAATTACTGTGTGCCATATTGAATTCCTCCTGTTGAAAATTAAAGGCACAAAATGAAAAGAATCCCCTTACGTGTAAGATTCACAGCTCTCTTTCCCGATCCGTCTTCATGCTCACTCTTTGCAAGACCTTGATCTTTTTCAAGCCGCTGTTCATTTACTGCCAGTCATACTCGTCTTTGCTTATACCCGCAAAATTATGACTATCAGTCTTTATCTAAATCCGGTATAACTGTCAAACTGATATTTTAATTAAAATAAGATTATACTGATTTTTATAATCAGCTTGATTGAAAATATCTTTCTGAATATCTACTTATCAAAATTATCGTTTATTTTTCTATACTTGAGTTCGGCAAGCTTTCCTTTATTCCAACTGGAAATTTTACTGAAATATTTTGTGAGCCGGGCAATGCCTTCGATCTCGGCAGAGCCGCAATAAACACATTTTTCATTCAACCCCTTGGCAGTTTTTTCACAGGAAAGGCAAAATGTAAATTCCGGATTAAAATCAATTTGACGGTTGCCGGAATCATAAAAAACTTTACGGATAAACCCGCTGAGTTTTTCTTTGCCCGGATTTGAGCCCCCCAACTGCAAATGCGTAAAAACTTCTCCTTCCAGATACTTATGGAAAAGACCCTCCTGAATTACTTTCTGCAAAGGTGTAACGTCCGCGGCAACATTAAAATGAGTTGAGTTTGTATAATAAATGGCGCCTTCCGCGATATCGCCTTTAACATAACGACCGGCGGCGGGAGAAAAATATTTCAAATCGAGCCGGGCAAAACGATATGCGGTTGTTTCCGCCAGCGACTGTCCCAGCACAAATTTCATATTAAGTTCCCTGCTTAAACGCACGGCCTCGCGCTGCATATAATCCACAACGTTCAGGCCGAATTCAAGGGCATCCGGCGACTCATGCAGCTCCCTACCCTGATGGATTTGCACAAGTTCATTCAAGCCCACAATGCCGATAATATAATTGGCCATGTTCATCCTTAAAAAAGGAAATCCGTCGTTGTTCATGGCCAGCACGGCAAGAGGTCCATCTTCAGCATAGGAAAGAAGTTTTTCTAAAAAATCTTTTTTTTGCACATGAGCATTTACCGCTTTCTCTATGAACTCAGTAAGGAGAGCGAATAATTTTTTTTCATCTCCTTTTGCCTTATAGCCAAGACGCGGCAAATTCAAGGTGACGCTTTGAATGGCGGCAGAACGCATCAGCCATGGTTTATCCTGCTCTCCATCACCGAAAGCGAAGGAAGACGCGGACTCGTCTCTATCAAAAACAAAACAAGTATTGCCCTTTAGATTGGCTACATCGCAGGCATAGCGCAAAAAATCCTGAGCGTTTTCAGTCTTCCAGAAAGTTTCTGTTATATGCAGAAGCGGACGGGGAAGAATAAACGGTTTTCCTTTAGCATCTCCTTTTTCAAACACTTCCAGTATCGCGCGGGCGAAGCGCTGCGCATCGAGAATATAATCTCCATAGGTTTTTCCCGTTGGTTTTCCTTCAGCTCCGATGGCGGGAAGATTCGCCCAATACGAAGGCATTTCATAATATATATGTATATCGGTATACAGCGCCTGTCCGCCGCGCGTGGCGGAAAGCTGCGAAAATTCATAGACAAGCATTTGCGCAAATTGTTTTACTTCTTTATCCGTCATGGAAGTCAGGTATGGCGCAAACGAAATATTAAGCGCATCCCAACCGATCGTATTGGCAAAATGCCCCTGTAAAACCGCGCTGAAGCGCACCATGTGCGCCAGAAGAACCTCGGCATATTTTGCGGGATTCGCGGAATTTATCGCCTGAGGCAGGTTTAATCCGTTTATCTTCAGATATTCCAGTGATTGGCAACAACTGTAAGGACGATCAATGTAACCCAGGCTGTGAATGTTAATGTCGCCTGTGACATGCGCATCCCCGATATCGGCGGAAAAAACATCATGAAGAGA
>JBEKJX010000052.1:0-18009 GCA_050011015.1 Smithella sp. | reverse complement strand
CACCGCTTTCTGTTCGCCTTCAGTCAGAACTCTTTCCGTAATCAATAAAAGACTGCCGTGGCCAAGAGTCGCCTCGTTTAAACGGTCGGCTTCATCAACGCCGCTGATTTGGGTCAATTCCATTTCCGCTGTTGCTCCCTCATCCAGAAATACTTTTGTCGTCGGATTGAGAGTGCGGCGGCCACTGCCTTCTCCCGTAGCGAAATGCTTTTCCACGTAAGTTACTTTTGCCTTTTTACCCACATGAAAATCGTGGATGCCGGCATGGCCTTCGGGCTCGGACGATCCGCAGTGAATGCCGCAGCCCGCAACGATGGTGACTTCCGCGTTGTCGCCGATGATAAACGAATTATAAACAACATCAAAAAGACCGGCCTGACTCAAAATAACAGGGATATGAACGGATTCATTTTTCGTGCCCGGTTTAATGCTTACAATAATACCGGTTCCGTCGTCATTGGTTTCAATATTAATATTGGCCGATACCTGCCTTTGAAGAAGCTTGCCGTTTTTCCTGATATTGTAAGCGCCTTTGGGCAATTCTTCCAGATCGGCGACTGTCTTTAATAATTTTTTATCTAAGGCATCCAGCATCCTGATCTCCCTCGCATTTATGATGATAAGCGCAAATACTCAAATCCGTTAACAGCGGCAAAGCTGTTTTCAAATCTCCGGTGTAAGCAATACGGCCCTTATCGATAATGATGATTACATCCGCTACATCCAAAAAAGCTTTGTTATGGCTGACAACAATCGTTGTTGTCTTTTTGGTAAGTTCTTTTTTCAAAAGGTTGACCATCGGACCGATTGTCCATAAATCAATGCCCGTGTCCGGCTCATCATAAATAGCCAGCTTCGGATTGGCGGCAATCGTCGTAGCCAGTTCTATTTTTTTAATTTCTCCGCCGGAGAGCGTGGCATCAACTTCCTTATCCAGAAAAGACAAGGGGCATATGCCTACCCTGCCCACCATTTCCAGAAACTTTTTCTCATCGTCAACTCCGGTGACGATAGAAAGTAAGTCCCTGAAAGTAATTCCCTTGAAACGCGCCGGCTGCTGAAAACTGTAGGCGATACCCGCTTTGGCTCGTTCCGTAATAGAAAGATTTGATATATCCGTGCCCTCGAAAAATATAGAGCCGCTCGATATCGGATTGATTCCCATGATCAGTTTGGCCAGAGTGGTTTTCCCGCTGCCGTTGGGACCGGTAATGACGTAAAATTTTCCTTTTTCGAAATTGAAATTGATGCCGTCAATGATATTGCGCAAAGCGTCATTTCCGTTATCATTTCCCTGTATGGTAAAAAACAAATTTTTTAATTCCAGCATTGGTTTAATTTGCCCCTATCTTTAAAATGCATAACAAAACCGATTTACTTCTGAAAATATTATGGCACATCTATACATAATTTCATTCAAAAAGCAATGTTGAAAGATCGGGCGGGATTGCGTCATAATCAGGCAGGCATCCATAAAATAATGGCGGTAATTGTTATATGAAACAATTACCGCCAAGCGTTCTTTAGTTCCCGAGACACAGCAAAGAAGCGTGTTTTTCTTATATAGAGATCAGCAATTCAATATCCGGAATAGGAGAAAGCGCCAATTGCTCTCGAAAAAACTGATCCCTGCAAAAAATACTACTGTGTCTCCTTCAAATTTGACTAATTAAATGTCAAACAACTGAAAAATATTTTTTTATTTCTTTTTTGCCGCTACTTTCTTTTTTGCCACGGCCTTCTTTACAACTTTCTTCGCTGCTGCTTTCTTTTTTGGAGCTGCCTTTTTAACTACTTTTTTTGCTGCTGCTTTCTTTACTACTTTTTTCTTTGCTGTTGCCATTAGGTGAAGCCTCCTTTAAAAAATGTTTGTTTGAAATACTGCAAATAGCTTCTTATGATTTATTTTTACTTTATTTTCATCGCTACGTCAACAAAAACTATAAAAAAAATAAAATATTTTTAATTTACTGGTTTGCGGCATAGAGATTTTATATCCATCAGATCATGGAAAACAAAATGTCAGAGCATATAAATATTTTTAAAAAACGCTGTAAACTGCGTCTTTCCTGCGTTTCCGGATGATGAAAAATAAATACTGTAAAATGATTATGATAAAAATTTAAATTAAAAAGAGTTTTAATCTGTTTTTTTAAAAAATAGTTCCGCCAACAAAAAAAGGAAATAATGCAAAATAAAAAAATATTTTGGGCACTTTTTTTTAAAAAAGCGAAAAATATTTAATACGGCATTCAATCAGAGATAAGTTTTCGCGCCCACAAATTGTCTTGTGAAATAAGCAGTGGACAGAGAATCGATGCGGATTTTTTTGCCCTGCGATGAAGCGTGAATGAATCTGTCGTTCCCGATATAAATTCCCACATGCGAAACACGGCTTGTTCCTTTCTTGGCAAAAAATACCAGGTCGCCTTTTTGCAGATCGTTTTTACTTATGGATGTTCCCGCGTCAAATTGTCTCATTGAATGGCGCGGAAGATTCAGTCCGTTTAATTGATAAACAGTCATTGTAAGTCCGCTGCAATCAAATCCATCATCGACAGATTGGCCGCCCCAAAGGTAAGGGACACCGATAAAATCTTTCGCGGTCTTGACTAAAGCTTCTCTCAGATAACCGGTGCCGTATTTCTTCTGCCTGGCGACGGAGTAATCTTCCGGCTGGACAATATAAAATTCTTTGATGACCTTTGCTTCTTTCAGACTTTCGGCTCTTTGCCTGGCCGATTCCTTTGTGGTAAAATTGCCGAAGCGGACCTTGAAGAACTTATCGGACGCCAGGAAATATGTGGCCTCCAGTCCACGATCCTTCAACGTCTCCGTGAGGCGCACGGCGTTTTCCACTTTTCTGAATGCGCCGGCCTGAATCGTGTAGCCCATCAACTCAAGGGCCTGTTTGTGTTGGATCAGCGGCTCCTGTGCCGGTATGTGCCGGTCTGACAGTGACGCCGACGGCTGACTGTTTTGAACATGCTGTGCTGACGACGAGTGCGAAGTTCGATGAGAATGAACGCATGACAATGAAATCAGGAGAATAACAAATAAAAAAATTATCAGGCGATAATTCCTCATCACTTTATCTTCCAGTGAGTGAAAACAAAATTACGGGCCTCTTCCTGTGTCGTAATTCTTCCTTCCAGTTGTTCGTCTTCCAGCGCAAGCAGAATTTCTCCGATAATTTTTCCCCGGACAAATCCAAGAGAAATCAAATCGTCGCCGGTGAGTAGTCGCGGTGGATGCAGATCATCCGCAGCCAGACTCTGAAGCTGGCCGCGGCAAAATTCATAATTATCCTGCATGCCGTGACTGGCTACGCAATCAAGACGGTGCAATTCCATATGCAAATCAAAATCAGGCATGCGCAGAAATCGTTTAAGGCGTCCGGGACGCATTTTTTGAACGTTCATAAAAACCATGTGCTGGCGGATGAGATTGAGCGCCGTTTCTCTCTGAACGCGGGAGAATCGAAGCCTTTGCATTATATCATCGGCGATTTCTTCTCCCTTCTGAACATGCCTGTAAAAATGCACTCCCTTTTCGTCTTCAGTACGGGTGAGTGCTTTGCCGACATCATGCAAAAGAACTCCCCACCCGAGACAGAGGTTTTTATCCGTTTCCCCATTTTGAGGCAGCAGCTCCAGCATGTTTAAAGTATGCTGCCACACATCTCCTTCAGGATGAAAAAGCGGCGGCTGTTCCACGCCCTTCAATCGATCTACTTCGGGCAACACCTCTTTCAAAATACCGGTCTGCATCATTAATTCAAAGCCGCGACGGCTTCCGCCGCGCGTGAGAATTTTATTCAACTCTTCACGCACCCGTTCAGCGCTGATCTGCTTTATTTTGGGGGCGTTTCTTTCGATAGCTTTCAATGTTTGGGTTTCTATGACAAAACCGAGATTGGCGGCAAAACGGATCGCCCTCAGCATTCGCAGAAAATCTTCATTGAAGCGGCTGTCGGGATCGCCGATTGTGCGGATTATTTTTTTCTCGATATCCAAACGTCCGTTTACATAATCGGTTATCTCACCGGTTTCCGGGTCCATTAAAAGTCCGTTGATGGTGAAATCGCGTCTGAATACATCTTCCCTGGCGGAAGAAAAATGAACCTGTGATGGATGCCTGCCATCTTCGTAAATATCATCGCTGCGGAATGTGGCAACTTCGTAAGCACGGCTTTGTACAATGACAACGATAACGCCAAATTTCGCACCGATGGATATGGTCGAGGGAAACAGTTCCATGATCTGTTCGGGACGCGCCGAAGTCACTATATCATAATCATTGGAGGCATTTCCGAGAATAAAATCCCGAACGAGGCCGCCGACAAAATACGCTTCATAACCTGACTGTTTCAGCTGATGGACGATTTCCTCAGCATGCTTGCGATTGTAATTGTCAGGCAAGGATTCTTCCCCTTATAATTTTTTCTTCCCTAATTTAATGGCGCAGAGTTCGCCGCACATGGTACAGCCTTCATCTTTGGCGCTATTGCTTTTTTCCAGAAGGGAGACCGTTTTTTGCGGATCGATGGATAAATCCATCTGTCCCTGCCAGTCGAAATTATTCCGGCACTGCGACATTTTCCGGTCTCTTTCACGGGCGCCCTTAACACCCTTGGCGATATCGGCGATATGCGCGGCGATACGCGCGGCGATAACTCCGTCGCGGACATCGGCCAGTGTCGGCAGACGCAGGTGTTCCGCGGGCGTGACATAGCAGAGGAAATCGGCGCCGGCGGCGCCGGCAATCGCTCCGCCGATAGCTGAAGTAATGTGATCGTAACCCGGCGCGATATCGGTGGGCAGAGGCCCCAGAACATAAAAAGGGGCGTTATTGCAGATTTCTTTCTGGAGCTTGATGTTATCGCTCCCGGCCTCAGCCCGTCGCCGAGGCTCAAGACCATATCATAGCGATGTGCTATTTCCAGAAGCCGGCCGTATTGCTCGTAAAGAGGATTTTCTTTTTTATTGCAGTCCATCCAGTTGGCAGTCATGGAACCGCCGCGGCTGACAATTCCGAGGATTCTTTTCTGTGATTTGAGCGCGGCAACGCTAAGTCGGGTCACGCCGCAATGAACGGTAATGAAATCCACGCCGTCTTTGCCGTTTTCTTCGATGACGGCAAAGATATCGTCCGCCGTCATCTCCGATATGGCTTTACCGTTTCCTATCATTTTTACCGCCGCCTGATAAATCGGCACGGTTCCGATAGCCACGGTTGATTTTTTCATTACTTTTTTTCTGATGGCGGCCGGATTTCCTCCGGTGGAAAGATCCATAACGGCATCAGCGCCGGCTTCAACGGCGGTTTTCAGTTTTTGGAGTTCCAGATTCAGATCCATATGATCTTTGGACGTGCCGATGTTGGCATTCACTTTAGTGCGCAGGCCTTTTCCTATAGCCAGAGGTTTGATGGCTGTATGGTTGACGTTACGGCAAATGACGATTGTTCCGTCCACAAGACCCTGGCGTATGTATTCAGGCGCGACCTTCTCGTTTCTTGCCGCGATTTTCATTTCTTTTGTAATCAAGTTTTTGCGGGCTTTTTCTAATTGTGTCATTTATTCCTCCAGAATATTAAAGCAACTTTTTAAATCGCCGGATTTTTAACGGGTTTATTTTTGGTTAAGATATTTTTCCCGAAGGCGTTTACGGAGCCGTATCCTTTTCCCAAATTTACGGCATTTTCGATAGCGGCGGTAATCAAAATTTTGGCCTGCCAGACCGCTTCAACAATATTTTCTCCCCTGGCAATTCCCGCCGCCAGTGCTGACGCGAAAGTGCAGCCGGTGCCGTGAGTATCGCGTGAATTAATCCGGGGAGAAGAAAACTCATAGAAGCTGCCATCATAAAGAATATCAACTGCGTCTGATCGCTTATTGCCCGGCGGATGTCCGCCCTTAATCAGCACATTCTTTACACCCATCCTGTGAATTTTAACGGCTGCTTCCTTCATCAGGGCGATGGATGTAATCTTCATCTTTGTCAGTACTTCCGCTTCGGGAATGTTCGGAGTAACGGCAAAGGCAAGGGGCAATAAATTTTTCACCAAAGACGTTCGCGCTTTACCGCTCATTAAATTTTTTCCGCCTTTGGCAATCATCACCGGATCAACGACAACTTTTGTGATTTTATATTTTTTAATTTTCTTTGCCACTATATGAACAATTTCTTCAGTCGGGAGCATGCCGGTTTTCAACGCGTCAACGCCGATATCCTTCAATACGGTATCCAGCTGCCTGCCGACAAATGCAGGCGTTACCGGATAAATGCCCGAAACGCCTTTTGTGTTTTGCGCTGTTAGAGCCGTAATCACGCTCAGTCCCCAGCAGCCGCGGGCAATGACTGCTTTCAAGTCAGCCTGAATTCCGGCGCCGCCGCTGGAATCGGAACCGCCTGCGCATATTACTTTAAACGGTTCCATAATCATTCCGCCTCGGGGAAAGAATTCTTCTGCCGGTATCTGACGACAAGAAGTTTTCCTTTTGCGGCGCTGATGACGGCGCGGGCCTCATTAATGACATTGCTCAGGCCGCGGGATTCGCTCATTTTCAGGGTGCCGTTTTCCAGGGGATAAAGAAATCCCGAAAGATTTATTCCCGTAACTTCGGGAGTCAGCGCCAGAAGAGAAACCGTTTTTCCTTTATCATTTATGAAGGAAGCTTTTTTATCCAGCACAAAAGCTTCACAGTACTCGTCAACCAGAGAGGTCCTGATTCCTTTTTCCGTCCCTTTGCAAATCAGGAAAACATTGGCCAGGGTGTGATCGATTCTTCCGCCCAGGGCGCACCAGATAAATATTTCCTGCGGTTTCAAATTCAGCGCGTAATCGAGAGCCAGTTCCGTATCGGAAAAATCCTTGTCCGGCGGATGTTTTATGATTTCCGTTTCTCCCGCGGAATAATCGGCCAGTTGAGCGGGATCAATAGAATCCATATCGCCGATGATAACATCCGGCTTGATTGCCGAATTCTGGAAGTGACGCGCTCCGCCGTCGCAGCAGATGATCATGACATCTTCCATCTCCTTTATTTTTTTGTGGAAAAACACAGGGTCTTCCAAACAGCCGCCGCTGACTATGATTATTCTTTGGTGCACGGGAATTTTCCTTAATAATAAAAAAAGAATAATATTAAGTTACTGACAATGATTGAAGTCATTGCCGGGACACTTTTTTCTTGAAAATTTATTACATTAACCGGCAAAAAGCAAATTGTTTATCATGCCAATCCTTTTTGGACTTGCCACTTTACAAGAAGCACGTTCCGGCAAGGAGATATTTATTGATCATGCGCTCCCGCGGCGGGATGCGCTTATCCGGCAAAAGGCTGATTTTGCCGGATTGTCGCCGGGCTTTCCAGAACGTATTAGAATAGGGGAGTGTAACCTCGAAGGGGGACGCCATATAAACAGATTTTTTCCTTACCGGTACCCGATGCCGATAAGAAGTCGGCGTCTAAGCGAAATAGTATAAAGGGTATCACTATGACCGCAGTTGAAATCCATATGGATGTGATTCAAAGTATAAAAATATTTTTCCGGTAAATTAATTCTTGACAAATATAAATTTGTTTGATTTTTTGAATTTGTGATATGGAAATATCATGAATATTTTTATGCAGTATTAGAGTTTCCGGTAGTAAAAATATAACACTGATTATTGAATGAAGGAGTTAAGTTTCTATGAGAAAAGTATTATATTGTCTCTTAATTGTCTCAATAACTTTAATCGTTATTTCCTGTGGTGGTAAGAATGAAAAAGAACTTGCTTCAATAAACCCCGGACTTTACGAGATTAATATTGACGTTAAATATGGAGGCCAGTTGGTTATCCTAAAGCAAAGGGTGCGTTATAAATCCGACGGTTCTTATGAAGCGACAAACTCTCAGAATAATATAGCCATCGAAGAAATTAAAGGAAAGTTTAAAGTAGAAAACAATCAACTGATTTCCTATGATACTCAACATCGCCTCATTCCTCAGCAAGGAGCATGGGAGCAAAAGGATCTGTCAAAAGTAGACGTTCGCAAAATCAGGAAGGAAAGCTTCGAGTATTATTTTAAATTTCCCAGCGATCAACTACGCGAGCAGTATAGAGGGTTTGGTTTGTCAGAAGGCTGGAAAACTTACAAACGTATTAGCGATTAGTTCACAATAATTTTTTAAGATTGTATAAAAAAATTATCATGGCAGAGATGCTGAAAAACCGGTTGTTATTATTTATAACAACCGGTTTTATTGTGAATTGTGCAAATGCCTTCGCTTACTGCGGGATTAAGCGGGCGAACATATCATTATAATTTCCCCGAAGAATAGAACTCTTTCCAGCTTATCACGGAGAGCTTCAATAAGATGGAAAGAAAAACAGGAGAAATTTAATGACATTAAATTTCCTTGTTAATTAAGTATTTTGCAATTACCGCGTTTGTCGAGTAATCCTGCTTTTTGCCTTTTTCTAACTGACGCAGGACTTTCATGTCTGATTTCCAGACTATATCTCCGGGCGAAATGAAGCAGAAACTTTCTGATGTATAGGTCGAGCTTACGGCGTTGTCTTTATAATAAAAATAATCTTTGCTCGTTTCCGTGGGAAAACTGCGCATAAGCGGCGGGATATCCGTGGGAAGAAACCAGAGTTTAATTTCCCGGTCCGCGTCCGCGGGATTAGCGGAGGCATGAATCAGATTATCCGACCTGTCTCCAATAAATTTTTCTTTTTCATCATACAACGGAATTACTGTTCCCAACGCGCGAATGCAGCCGGGCCTTTGCTGTCTTGCCTCGTGCGGATTCGTATTTCCGCAGATTTCCCGAATATTCTTGATGGCGTTGGGTCCTCTATATAATATCGCGATAACCCTGCGTTTTTGAGGCTGATCGGGATAATGGAGAATGCCTCTGATATAATCCAGAAGAGACGGATAGAAAAATTTGCCCTTGTGCTCCGCGTAATGTTCTTCGGCCAGCGCCAGATTCACGGAAACAACTTTCAGCGCTGCGAAACGCAATCCGGTGTGAAATTCAGAAAATTGCGAAAGTATATATCCGGTTAATGAATTCTTGAGAGCGTCAGGTTTTATGAGTACAAGCGAATCCTCAACGATTTGTTCTGCCATTTAAATTCTCCTTACATTTTGAATAAATGTTAATTTGATAACGCCGTCATTTAATAAAAAATTACTTTTGAGATGGTGAAGTATAAGAGAAGTAACTTTTTGTGTCAATAGAATATATGGCATTGTATCAATCCAGATTTTGACTTGCAATCCAGTCGTTCAAATATTGCAGCGCTCGATTTACAAGAATAATGTTTTTTTCTTTCTTTTTCATTTTTTTTGCGGGTAATGCGCCCAGTAAGCCAAAATTAATATTCATAGGCTGAAAGCGATCAGCAGATTCGGCGGAAACAATATAGTGGAGCAGCGCCCCCATGGCGGTTTGGGCGGGCGGCGGTTGCAGTTTCTTTCCTTCCATAATAAAGGCGGCATTTAATCCGGCCAGGATTCCCATGGCTGCCGATTCCGTATAGCCTTCAACGCCGGTAATCTGACCGGCAAAGAAAACATTTTCATTTTGTTTAAGTTGAAGGGAAGGCGTGAGCAGGGAAGGGGAATGAATATAAGTATTGCGATGAATGCTGCCCCAGCGGGCAAATTGAGCGTTTTCGAGACCGGGAATAAGGCGAAAGATGCGCCGCTGCTCCGGCCATGTCAGTTTTGTTTGAAATCCGACCAGATTAAAAAGAGTGCCGGCCGAATTTTCCCGGCGCAATTGAACTACAGCATAAGCGATAGAACCTGTTTTGGGATTGATAAGGCCTACCGGTTTCATGGGTCCGAAAGCCAGACTGTTTTCACCGCGCAAGGCCAGCACTTCTACAGGCAGACAGCTTTCAAAATGATGGACTTCTTCAAAAGCTCTGGCGGGAACCTTTTCTCCGGAGAGTAATTCCTGCCGGAAAAGTTCATATTCTTCGCGGTTAAGCGGGCAATTAAGATAATCGGGCGTTCCTTTGTCATATCTTGACGCCCAGAAAACTTTGTCCATATCAATGGAGTCGGCTTCTATTATGGGAGCGATGGCATCATAAAAATATAAATAAGAGTTTTTCAGCAGGCCGGCAATTTCGTTCGCCATCGTGTCGGACGTGAGCGGACCTGTGGCGATTATCGTTAATAGATCTTTCGGAATCTCTGTAACTTCCACACGGCTCAGACTGAAATTATTTTGTTGTTTTAACTTGGCTTCCACCTCCCGGGCAAATTCAACGCGATCAACGGCCAGAGCGGAACCGGCGGCAACCGCCGTTTTATCCGCCGCCATTATGATTAATGAATGGAGGCGACGCATTTCTTCTTTAAGCAGTCCGGTGGCATTGTCGAGGCTGTTGGATTTCAGGGAATTGCTGCAAACCAGTTCCGCCAGATTTTCCATTTTATGGGCGGGAGAGAATTTCTGCGGCTTCATTTCATATAAATGAACCGCGTGACCGCGCCGCAGGAGCTGCCAGGCCGCCTCACAGCCTGCAAGTCCGCCGCCAATGATAACTACAGGATTGTTTTTAAGCATTATTTGTCAATCTTTTTCGGGAACCGGTGTTGACGGGGTTATAATCTCACTTTTATATCCGCATTCTTTATTGGGGCAGGCCTTATAGGCTCCTTTTCCGCGGGAATATTTTTCTACAAGGAACGGGGAATCGCAATTGGGGCAGGTTTCATGAACAGGTTTATCCCAACTGGCAAAAGTACATGTCGGATAATTGGTGCAGCCGTAGAAGGTTTTCCCTTTTTTTGTTCTTTTTTCGGTTAAAGAACCTTCGCATCCTTTTTCCGGACATTTCACGCCCAGCGAAATGGCTTTGGTGCTCTTGCATGCGGGGTAGGATTCACAACCGAGAAACCTGCCGAAACGTCCCCGTTTGTAAACCATTCGCTTGCCGCATTTTTCGCAGGTTTGATCGGAATATTCCACATCTTCCCTGGCCAGTTCGCCGTTAGCGTCCCTTTTAATGTTCATGGTGTTCTTACAATCGGGATAATTGGAACAGGCGACAAATTTCCCGTTGCGTCCCCACTTGATGATCATGGGAGCGCCGCATTTTTCGCAGGTAAGGTCTGTCGGTTCGGCTTCCCGTTTTATATCTTTCATCTCGGTCTTGGCTTTTTTCAGTTCTCCTTCGAAAATCGCGTAAAACTCTTTGAGAGTTTCCACCCGTTTGCGTTCGCCGCTTTCGATGGCGTCGAGTTTATTTTCCATGTCCGCGGTAAAAGCGAGATCAAGAATGGTGGGAAAACTTTTTACCAGAAGTTGGGTAACAATCATTCCCAGTTCAGAGGGATAAAATTTGGCCTTTTCCAGACGGACGTATTCGCGATCCTGAATGGTAGATATAATAGCGGCATAAGTGCTGGGACGGCCGATGCCTTTTTCCTCAAGTTCCCGCACCAGTGACGCTTCCGAATAACGCGGCGGCGGTTGTGTGAATTTTTGTTCCGTATTCAATTTAAGGAGTTTCAAATCTTCTTTCTCCCTGACTTCCGGCAAAAGTTTATCGTCGCCGTTTTCCTCTTCTTTATCATCTTTGCCTTCAGTGTAAACAATCGTGAATCCGGGGAATTTCATGACCTGTCCCTGGGCGCGGAACAGGCAATTAGCGCCCGCTATGTCAATGGTAGTTTGATCAAGAATTGCCGGGTTCATCTGGCTGGCGACAAAACGGTTCCAGATGAGCTGATAGAGTTTGAATTCGTCGGCGGACAGGTATTGTTTGATATCCTGCGGTCTGTAGGTCATTTCAGAGGGACGAACCGCTTCATGGGCATCCTGCGTTTTCTGCGCGTTTTTATAAGAATGAGGTTTATGCGGCAGATAATCAGAGGAATAATTTTCTTTGATATAGTCTCGTACAGCGTTAAGTGCTTCTTCGGCGATCCGGTAGGAGTCGGTTCTCATATAGGTTATAAGACCGATGGAACCTTCTTTGCCCAGCTCAATGCCTTCATAGAGTTTCTGGGCGACGCTCATGGTTTTTTTTGCCGAAAATCTAAGCCAGCGGGAGGCTTCCTGCTGCAATTTACTTGTGGTAAAGGGCGGCGGCGCCGTGCGTTTGACTTCTTTTTTATCCAGTTTTTCAACGATAAAAGCGGCTTCCCTGATTTTAGCGGCAAGCTTCTGCGCCTGTTCGCCGTTTGTTACCTTGGCTTTTTTACCGTCTACCTTAATAAGCTTCGCTTCAAAAGGCGGCGGATGACTGCCTTCAAATTGCGCCACCAGATTCCAGTATTCTTCGGGTACGAATTTGTTTATTTCTTCTTCCCTGTCGCAGATCATTCGTACGGCCACCGACTGTACGCGTCCGGCGCTCAATCCTCTTTTAACCTTATCCCATAAAACGGGGCTGATCTGATAGCCGACCAGACGATCAAGAATACGCCTTGTTTGCTGCGCCTCATATTTGTTGAAATCCAGTTCCAGGGGATGTTTGATAGCTTCCAATACGGTATTCTTGGTTAAATCGTTAAACAGAACACGATAAACATTTTTGTTTTTGGTATCGATAACTTCCGATATATGCCAGGCTATTGCTTCGCCTTCGCGATCAGGATCGGGAGCCAGGTAAATATTTTCCGCTTTTTTTGCCGCTTTTTTCAAATCGTCAATCGTTTTCTTTTTTGTTTCGATCACCTTATAGGTCGGTTCGAAATCTTTTTCCAGATCAATGCCCAATGTGCTTTTGGGTAGATCTTTAATATGTCCTACCGAAGCAACGGCATTAAAATCGGATCCGAGAAATTTTTTAATCGTTTTAACTTTTGTGGGGGATTCAACCACAATTAATGAATTCGCCATAGTAACTCCTAATACCTGCCCTCGGATGAATTGCCTCCATACGGGCGGAAATTCCTTCTCGGAATAAAATCAGTTTTGCCCCTATAAAGGGAAGAAATCAATTTGTAAAGATTTATTTTATTAATGATACCGTAAAAATCGCCAATAACTTGCGTCGGACATCATTTTTCCCCGGCCAAAGTCCGGGCAGGCTATGCGGCCTATGCGCCTGATATTGATCATTTCTTCAGAGAAAAAAACTTTCCCGGATGCTGCGTAACAATTCCTTTTAATTCCATTGTCGTCAATGCGCTTAGAATATAGGCGGATGATAAACCGGTAGAAGAAATTAAATCATCAACATGAATGCGGCTTTTGGTAATAAAATCAATTATTTTTTGATCTGCCTCGTTCAATGTTTCGGCGTGATTATTGGTCATGTCTTCGAAGTTGGAATCCAAGGGCGGTTTTAATGTGGTTCTTTGCTCGATCTGGGGTAAAATTTCTTCCAGAATATCATCGATGTTCTCTATTAATTTAGCGCCCTGCTTAATCAACTTGTTTGTGCCGCGCGATCCTGCCGCATCAATGCTTCCGGGCACAGCGAAAACTTCCCGCCCTTGTTCCAAAGCGAGTCCGGCTGTAATCAGCGAGCCGCTTTTCACTCCCGCTTCCACGATTACAACCCCGTAGGACATGCCGCTGATAATACGATTACGCGTCGGGAAATTAGCCGGGCGCGGCGGTGTGCCTAAAGGAAATTCGGAAATAACAGCGCCATTTTGAATAATATCGTCAAATAAATTTTTATTTTCCGGAGGATAAATAACGTCCAATCCGCTGCCCAGAACGGCTATGGTTTTGCCATGCGCTTCCACTGCTCCACGGTGTGCCGCGGAATCAATACCCCGGGCCATGCCGCTGACTATAGTTAAACCTTTGAGGGCAAGTTCGCGGCTGATTCTTTCGGTTGTATATTTGCCATAAGTGCTGGCCATTCTGGAACCGACTATGGCAATATTTATATCCTCTTCATGCAGATGGCCCCGAACATAAATAAAAGGAGGACGGTCATAAATATTCAAGAGCTTTCGGGGATAAAGCTCATCTTGATAAGTAATGATATTAACTTTATTTTTATCAATAAGTTCAAATTCTTTTTTAACGTTATCCCAATCTTTAAAACTCGTAACTGCAGTGGCAATTTCCTTAGAAAATCCCCTCACTTCTTTTAAATGTGAAACAGGCGCCGCAAAAATAGCGGGTCCGGAACCGAACTTATCCATCAACGCCGAAAAAGTAACATTTCCGATGCCCGGGATAGATTTTAGAGCGATCCAATATTTTAAATTATCGTAATCCATATTTACATTATGAAGAGCTAAATCAGCAAACTTTGCTTTGGTTGATTTGGTTTTCACAGGAAATCAGGGAGATAGCTATATCTTGTTGGCCGGGTGTGTCAAGTATTTTAAAGCTATCGTTTGCTGTTGTAATGAAAAGAGAGATATAAATGGTTGATTAATTCTAAGCTTTGAGTTAGGAACCCATCAATATTTTTTAAGGGGTGTTTATGTCGAAGATAAAGAATTATTTTATCTTTACTATTATCGTGCTGATGGTCTTTCCCTTTATTGCTTTCGCTGAAAATAGTACAAATCCGGAACAAGATCAAACTGTTGCCAAGAAAATTGCTAAAAAATCCACAAACAAAAATACAGCAAAACTAAAAAAAACTGCCCAGTCAATTACTCCGTTGGAACTTGATTTGGGAACAATCAACATCGATCATAACTCCAGTGAAGGAAGCTTCCTGTTTAAAAATAGCAGCGCCGTAGACATTAACTGGTCGACAGACGGTCCGGAAGGCTGGGAAAACCAGGATAAACAGAAACTTTCGGGAGTTTTAAAAAATATTCCCGATTACCTGCATGTGGAAATCCGCTTACTGCCTAAAGAATCATTACTCAGTGAAGATAAACAAAAAAATGCTCAAAACAGTTATGTAGAAATGAAATTGGATGCCGGAGCAGGAAAAATTACCTGCCGCAGGGAATTTCCTCCGGGCATGTATAAAGAAGCGGTTAAAATCAACTCTACAGCAGAAGACAAAACAATATTTGTCACTTTTATAATAGGTTATACTCAAAAACTTCCTTTGATTAATTTATATCCGGTAAGGCTGGATATGGGCGGTATATTACCGGATAAAACTGTTTCCAGAAAAATAATAGCGACCAACAGCGGTAAAGAGATGTTGACCTGGTCGGTTGCCGTGCAAAAACATACAGCTGAAGATAAACCCTTCAATTTGGGCAGATATATATCATTCGCCAATGATGAAGCGCGGGGAAGCGGAGTTTATTCCGCGCCCAGACGTTTAAAAGATACCTTTGAATTAACGGGCAAATGGATGGAACTCGACGGCTATCCGGCAGGCGTGGAAGGCGAAAACTTTATCAGGATTCACTTCAACGGGACAGGTATAATTCTGTATTTATTGAATTCTCATGAAGAAGCCAATTTGTCCGTATCCCTTGATAAACGTCTGCTGGATAATAATGATTTATTTAAAGATTGGAAAGAGAAAAAAGGGGAATTGCTTATTGCCAAAGATATTGCCTACGGTCCCCATGAGCTTACGATAATCAGCAAAAACAACCGTCTGGGATTTGAAGGTATGAAAATACTGGGAGAAATCATGTCTTATTTTCCCGAAGGCAGTATAAAAATTATGCCTAATTCCGGCGCAATTACCAGACAAACCAATTATCTCAATGTTTCTTTAAATACGGCGCAACTGCCGCCGGGGTATTACTTGAATAACATTATATTTGATACCAACGGCGGTGAAGCAATTGTGGAAGTATTTGCGGAAGTAGTGGCTGACAGCGTAGCAAAGTCGGTTGATATCTTCAGATATTACAATGGAAAGGATTATCTCTACACGGCTAATCCTCAGTCAGAAGTAACAAGATTAATTCAGAATAATTACGTAAAAGAAGGTATCGCTTTCCGGCTTTTTAATCCGGACACTCCGGGAACAACCGCTTTCAATCGTTGGTATAATCCGCAAAGCAAAGGTCATTTCTACCATTATGACCCTGCGGGCGGGAAAAAAGACCTGCGGGGATATATATTTGAAGGATCGATCGGCAACATTGCGACATCAAGACTGACCAATACCAGAGAACTATACCGCTGGTATAATCCTAAAACAGGCAATTATTTTTATTCAACGGACATGGATGGAGGAAAGATTAATAAAAAAACGTACCGGTTCGACGGCATTGCCGGTTATGTCAAGTAACCGATGAATTTTCAGTGCAGGCAACTACGCAAAAAAACATATTTGACAGCTTTTAACCTTGACAAAAAGTGGAAGAGGGGATATTAGCCTATCTCTTTTTGGTATAGGATTTACGGGTTCGGAAATAGTCTTAAAAAGAGGTTGAAATAATGCGGTTATAACCAGGCCGTGAAAGTTAGAAATATGCGCCTGTAGCTCAGCTGGATAGAGCAACGGACTTCTAATCCGTGGGCCGAGAGTTCGAATCCCTCCAGGCGCACCAAGGCGAAAATGGTGGGTGTAGCTCAGCTGGTTAGAGTGCCGGGTTGTGGCCCCGGAGGCCGAGGGTTCGAATCCCTTCACTCACCCCATTTGAAATCAGGCGCCCGTAGCTCAGCTGGATAGAGTCGCAGACTTCGAATCTGTTGGTCGTAGGTTCGAATCCTACCGGGCGTACCAGAATAGAAATAGATAGACGTTCTTTTTAAACCAGGACTGTTCAAAAGCTTGTCCCGATACGGGAGGCCGGATATGCAAGGCATCCGATTTAACAGCGCTCCAAAGGGCCCTTAGCTCAACTGGCAGAGCAAATGACTCTTAATCATTAGGTTGTCGGTTCGATTCCGACAGGGCTCACCAAATAATCAAGGGGTTACAAACTTCGGTTTGTGGCCCCTTTTGATTTCAGGCCAATAAAGCGCACACTTTTTACAGGTAAAAATTTTTATTTAATATTTGACCATCTGCATCCTAAAAATTCAGCGTCAGCAGGATGGATGATAATTTTCCTTTCGGGTAAATTATTTCATTGGCATTGCGCTCATATAAATTTTCACCTGTTTCTTTTTCGATCAGTTTAATTGAGTTTTCCATGTGACTGATAAACTCTTGTGCGGGCATCATTTCACCATAGGTTCTGCTGAATGAGTATATGCACGCCCCCTTTTTTTCTACTTCCTTTGCTATAATTATGGATTCTTTTATCAATTGCAATACTCTTTGAGCTGTCGCGACAGTGCGGATTGGTAAAAAGTCCCACAGAGCCACGGCATGGCAGAAATGCGTGGTCGGATGGTAAGCCTGAAGCGAAATTGAATCTTCATGAATTTTATAGGATTTGATCATCAATTCTTTCGAGAAATCGAATTGAAACTGCGCAGGCATATCCCCTTTGCGAAAGCCCAGTTGCCATAGAACTTCTTCAGATGGCCGCTTCACAATTTCAGGTTTCGCGTCGAGCGGCTTTTTAGAATTAATAAATATATCTTCATCGCTTTTTAAAATTGTCTTCAATATTCTGACTGTATCCATCAAGTACGAAGACCTGATTCCGGAAGGTGATACGGTCATTGCTTTTTCAAAAAGGTCTTCCGCCTCGTCAAAAGCCGCAAATGCGGATTGTTTCAGCTTATCTATTTCCTTGAGTTCTTTAATTGATGTGCCGTTTTCCCGTAAATATCTTACCGTCAACATCGCTTTTGCCAGATGGACTACCGCGTACTCGCAAAAATAATCTTCGGATTGGCTGATGCAGTTTTCCCGGATATACAGGGCCTCATGCTCCGCCATTTTGAAGAGTCCCAGGGCAACCGGATAGGAAGGGGCGGCGACAGCCATATTGCGGAAAAGCACCATTCGTAATGTCCGGGCGGTCAAATCGGTGGGATTAATCGAGAGGACTACGCGCATGATTTCGACAGCTTCGACAAACCGGCGGCGATAATAAAGCGTTTTGGCGATTTCCACTCCCAGCAGCGAATTATGCGGAAATCTGAAGAAAGTCTTTACCGCGTTGGGTTCGTCGGCTCCGGGCGGATAGGGTTCTCTCACGTCGGCTGGCCACAGCAGGCGGTTTAACTTTTCCATGGAGTC
>JBEKJX010000051.1:0-13192 GCA_050011015.1 Smithella sp. | reverse complement strand
TTCTTGATGGACTTTAATTTCTGAAAGAGCTCTTCGATCTCTTTTGATTTTCCTTTGGTCACAATAATTTCAAAACAATTATGATGATCAAGGTGAATATGCTGCGTCGAAAGGATGCAATCATGATGATCATGCTGAACATCAAGCACTTTAGTCACAAGTTCCCTGGTATGATGATCATAAACCAGCGTAATCGCACCGGTCACTTCCTTATTTTCCGTCCATTCCTTCTTCACCAGTTCATCGCGGATTAAATCGCGAAGAGCTTCGGAGCGGTTGGTATATTTTCTTTGTTTGATCAGCCGGTCGAATTTTATTAATAAATCTTCTTCCAGCGACACACCGAAACGAACTAAATTGGACATAAAATATTCTCCTTTCACAATAGCATCTTCAATATAAGAAAAGTATTGCGATGACGTCAAGATATTTTTTGATGATTAACAACATTGAGTGTTGACAAAACCGTTTAAATGAATATATATGCCACAAAGTAAATTTGTTGCCTGAGAGGGAGGAAATTTCTGATCTTGAGGGAAGTCTGAAGTCTTTTAATTTTAAGGTTTGATTCTTCCGGGATCAAGCCTTTTTTTTTGGAGAGGGAACATGGATAAACGAATTGGAACGATTACGATTATTATTACAGACAGGACCAGCCAGTCGGGAAACGTAAACAAAATTTTGAGTGAATTCGGCGATGCCATCATCGGCCGGATGGGCATTCCCTATTCGCCGGAAGCTCTTCACATCATAGCGCTTATTGTTCACGCATCCACGGATGAAATCGGCGCTCTGACAGGGAAACTTGGGAAATTAGCAGGTGTTGAGGTTAAATCTGCACTAACAAAAGCATAAGGATTATTCAAATGATTAAAGATTTTATTGACGATACAAAAATTGAAAACCTGCTTATCAAAGCGAAAAATCCGGCGCCCCAAAGAGTCCGGGAAATTATAGACAAGGCGTTGGAGCTCAAAGGTCTCTCCCCTGAAGAAGTCGCCATATTGCTCCAAACCGAGGATGACGAACTCATTGGCATGATCTGGCAGGCGGCGCATAAGATCAAGGAAGATATTTACGGCAACCGTCTTGTTTTGTTCGCGCCTCTTTATATCGCCAATCACTGCGCCAACAATTGCCTGTATTGCGGGTTTCGCCACGACAACAAAGAACTCAACCGTGTGGCTTTGACGATGGAACAAATCTCCAAAGAAGTTCAGGTTCTGGAGCGCGAAGGCCACAAACGCCTGCTGATGCTTTGCGGCGAGCATCCCTCCCGCTCTTCTCTTGAATATTTCATGGAGGCCATAGAAACGGCTTATTCCGTCAAAACCGAAAAAGGCGGCGAGATCCGGCGGATTAATGTGGAAATCGCTCCGCTTAACATAGACGAATATAAAGAATTGAAAAAAACGGGCATCGGCACTGTTGTTTTATTTCAGGAAACCTATCATCACGAGACTTACAAAATTATGCACCCCAGCGGACCGAAGAAAGATTTTGCCAACCGGCTGACTGCCATGCACCGGGCGCAGGAAGGCGGCATTGATGATGTGGGCATCGGCGCTCTTTTTGGACTTTATGATTACAAATATGAAGTTCTGGGACTGCTTTTGCATGCCCTGCAATTGGAGAAAGACTGCGGCGTCGGGCCGCATACAATGTCCATCCCAAGGCTGGAACCGGCCTTTAACGCGCCGGCGGCCATCGCCCCGCCGCATCCGGTAAGCGATCACGACTTCAAAAAGCTTGTGGCCATTATAAGAATGGCTGTCCCTTATACCGGCATGATCTTGAGCACCAGAGAAAATCCCGCCTTGCGTTCTGAAGTTTTTGCACTGGGTATTTCCCAAATCAGCGCGGGTTCGCGCACTAATCCCGGCGGTTATCAGGAAGACACAAGCGAAGCCTTTCGTGCCGCGCAGTTTAATCTGGGCGACACGCGCACACTCGATGAAGTCATCCTGGATATTACTGAACGCGGCCATATCCCCAGTTTCTGCACAGCATGCTACAGGCTCGGCCGAACCGGCAAGGATTTCATGGATCTGGCCAAACCGGGACTGATTCAGAAGTTCTGCCAGACCAATGCCGTCTTTTCTTTTAAGGAATATCTGCTTGATTACGCTACCCCCGCAACCCGCGAGGCTGGTGAAAAGTTGATCCAGAAGATGCTTGCCCAGACATTCAAAACGCAGCGTAAAAAGTCTGTTATGAACAAACTCGAAAAAATTGAAGACGGAATAAGAGATGTCTATATCTAAACAGACGGAAAACCTGCTGGTCAAAGCCGAAAGCGGGAAAGATTTGCACCGTGAAGACATCATTTCGCTCCTGAAAATACCTGCAGATTTTTCACCGGATCTTTTCGCGGCTGCCGACCGGGTGAGGCATGAGCAGGTTGGCGATGAAATTTATCTGCGCGGCATTATCGAATTTTCCAACTACTGCGAACGCAATTGTTTATATTGCGGCCTGCGCAAGGGCAATTCCAAACTCAGCCGTTATCGTATGAGCGAAGATGAAGTTATCGCCACTGCAAAACAAATCAAAAAGACAGGCGTTCCCACGGTGGTATTGCAGGCGGGAGAAGATTCCTTTTACTCGCAGGATATCGTCTGCCGTCTAATCGAGCGAATCAGGAAAGAAACTGATTTGATCATTACTTTATCCATTGGCGAACGTCCTTTAAATGATTATAAAGCATTTCAGCAAGCGGGCGCCAATCGTTATCTGCTTAAACACGAAACGGCCTCTCGGGAACTTTACAAATACCTGCGTCCCGGTTGCGATTGGGAGAACCGTCTGCAATGCCTGCGCCGGCTGAAGGAACTTGGCTTTGAAACCGGCACCGGAAACATGGTGGGATTACCGGGTCAGACACCGGAAATATTAGCCGATGATCTGCTCGTAATGAAACTATTGGATGCTGATATGCTGGGCATCGGCCCGTTTATCGCTCATCCCGGCACACCGCTTTCCGGGGTTGAAAATGACGATCTGGAAATCACTCTGCGTGTTTTAGCGATCGCGCGATTGCTGACCCGCAATACCAATATTCCGGCAACAACTGCTCTGGCCACACTTCATCCGCAGGGACGCCTTATGGCGCTGCAGGCCGGAGCTAACGTGGTTATGCCGGATTTTACGCCGGATGTTTACAAAACACGCTATGATATTTATCCGGGCAGAAAAGATGTAGGCTCCGCCCAGGAGATTATCAGCCGTCTGGAAAAAGATTTCCAGAGCATCGGCAGAACATTGCTATATTCCGTTGGCAACCGCCCGACCCGGCACAATAACAGAATTATACATTAACTCAACTCGGGCAGACTAGCACTCAAAAACCATTTTCTTAACTTCAAGCCCTTTGATTTTCCTTAGCTTCTTTTCCATTTCAAGAACTTCGGCATCATCACCGAATGTATCGAGAATGAGAAGACCAAGGGGTGAACACGATTTTTTTGATACTTCATGAAGCCCCAGACGTGTCCTTATGTTACAGCCGTAATCTGTCAGAATTTTCTGCACATCGGGAACTTTTTCCACGCGATTGGTTACCTGAATACCGAGAACGATTCTTTTGGACATGTTAATATATCTCCTCAATAAATAAAAATTAATCAGTGTTAATTTTAACATGAAATTATAATTCTCATCAATGATATTTTTTGTTTGACTTAAAAATTAAAGTTTAATATGAGAAGATGAAAAAAATTTAGGAGGTTCTTTTTATGTCTGACAATCTTGCGAATCCGGCACCACTTGGTTTGATGGGTTTCGGAATGACTACTGTTCTTTTAAACATTCACAATGCTGGCCTGTTTGAAATCAGCGCTGTTATTATGGCAATGGGTATTTTCTATGGAGGATTTGCCCAGATTATTGCAGGGTGTATGGAATTTAAAAAAGGCAATACCTTCGGCACTACAGCCTTCACATCCTATGGATTTTTCTGGTTGACGCTTGTATTCCTCATTTATTTCAACGGGAAATTCGGCTTACCCTCAAACCCGGTTGGATTTCTTGCCTGCTATCTCTTCATGTGGGGTCTGTTTACATTTTTTATGTGGATTGCTACCTGGAAGGCCAACCGTGGGCTTCAGGTGGTCTTTCTGTCACTGACCATATTGTTCTGGATGCTTGCCGCGCGTGACGCGTATGGCTGGACAGGAACTTGGGCGGTTGTAACCGGCTGGGAGGGTATCTTCTGCGGCGCTTCTGCCATTTACTGTGCCATGGCTCAAGTGATCAATGAAAACTTTAAAAGAGTTATCTTACCACTCGGACAGAAATAGCTCCTATACTCACTTGTTTGACTATACCACATTAGACGTGGGAATTAAGAGTATGATAAAATGGATTGCGGCCCCCTGTGTCGCCACGCGATAGATGGGGGCCGCATATTTTTATCATTAATATATTTCGACTCGAGATAAAGGCGCTAGTGATAATTTTAGAATGTTGAAATATTATTTGCTTTATCAATCATAATCATTATTAGTGTCATTGATAGATTTATCGTCTCAATTTATTCAAAAACAAAAGCCCTTTCAGTTAAAAATCTGAAGAAGCTTTCTTCTAAATAATCTTAAAGTTTAAATTTCTTTGATTTTTATTATCATTGACATTCAAACCATTTTTTCTTATAATTTATTAATATAAAAAAGAATTTTATACTTCATATTTGCTCCTGGCATAAAAAAGGAACAAAATCCAAGCTTACACGGACTTGTGCTTTATCGGTTTGCGTTCTTGCATCTTGGGGTAATGTTTTTGTAAAGAGTTAACCTCTGAAGCGACGATATAAAGGAAATTTATGAAAAATATCCTTGTTGCTGATGACGATGAGCAAAATCGTTCTTATCTGGAAATTCTTTTCAAAGCTCATGGTTTCCATTTAACAGTTGTTAATAACGGAAAGCAGGCGCTGGAAGCGGCAAGAAATAATCCCCCTGATATCATCATTTCCGATATTCTTATGCCGGTAATGGATGGCTTTATGCTTTGCCAGGAGTGGAAAAATGACAGCCGTCTCGAGAAAATTCCTTTCATATTTTATACGGCAACCTATACTGATCCCAAAGACGAAAAACTGGCGCTAGACTTAGGGGCTGATCAGTTTGTCATAAAACCTCAGGAACCGGATGTATTGCTGGATATAGTGCAAAAATTTCTTGCAGACAGTAAATCGAAAATTATAGAGAAAACACCGGCGATGGAAATTCCCGAGAAAGAGGTTTTGAAAAAATATAATGAATCTCTTTTTCGAAAACTGGAAAAAAAGATCCATGAACTGGAAACAGCAAATCAAACCATCAAAGAAAGCGAAACAAGGTATCGCTCTATCTTTCAAAACTCTTTATCAGGCATTTTCCAAATAACGAAACAGGGACAATTGAACGTTTCCAATCCCGCTCTCTACCGTATGCTGGGGTATGATTCATTGGATGAGATGATAACCACAATAAAAAACATCGGTCGTCAAATCTATGTAAATCATGAAGATCATGATAATCTCGTAAAATTGCTCCAACAAAACAATTACATAGATGGCTATGAGGCCAGACTGCGCAAGAAGGACGGAAGTATAATATGGATAAAAGCCAACATATGGACCGTACATGACGACAAGAATCATCTTCTGCACTATGAAGGGATCGTTGAAGATATTACAGATCGTATACAGAATGAGGAAAACCTGAAGACAAGCGCGGAAAGATTGAAAAATGCCATGATGGGAACCATAAACATTGTCGCCACAATTGTTGAGGAACGTGACCCGTATACCGCGGGACATCAATACAGAGTGGCCCAACTGGCTTCTGCCATAGCTGAAGAATTAAATTTTTCACCACAACGGACTGAAGGTGTCAGGGTCGCCGGATTAATCCACGATGTAGGAAAGATTTCTATTCCCGCTGAAATATTGACCAAGCCATCGAAATTATCTCCCATTGAAATGAGCCTGGTTAAATCTCATGCCGAGGCCGGCTACAATATCTTAAAAGGAATTGAGTTCCCCTGGCCCATTTTGAAAGCCATCCATCAGCATCACGAACGGGTTAACGGCTCCGGGTATCCTTCCGGGCTGTCGAAGGATGAAATCATTCTTGAAGCACGCATTCTGGCCGTTGCCGATGTTGTTGAGGCCATGGCATCTCATCGCCCCTACAGGGCTGCGCTGGGCATTGATATCGCTTTGGAAGAAATAGAAAAAAATAAAGGCATTCTCTATGATGAGGATGTAGCAAACGCATGTTTGAACTTGTTTCGAAACAAGAACTATAAAATCGTTTATAAGGAGTAAAAATAATTCCCTGATATTCATTATAAATAATTGGCAGGGAAAATATAGTGTTATAAAATCTAAGGCTGAAACGTTTCTTTCAATTGCTTGAAAAGGGCAAGATCCGGCCTGTCAAAATAAACTCCGTTATTTTTAGCGGCGTTTGAGCTTATTCCGCGGAGGAAGATATAATAAACACCGCCGAAATTGTTTTCGTAAGAATAATTTCTAATTTTTGTCTGCAAATATTTATCCAGAGCAACTACATAAATCAAATATTGAAGAACATAGGAAGATTTACTCATGTAATTTTTTAATAATTCCTGGGAATAGTCGGCATAATTGTCGCCTAAATAATTTGATTTCCAGTCAAGAAGATAAAAACGATTTTCATATTCAAAAATCATATCCATAAAACCTTTAAGAAAACCGCGTAAATCGGAGAAATTCAGACTGCCGTATAAATCGCTGTTTTGCTGACCGCGATTTGCAACTTTCGACATCTCCAGAACTTTAATAATTTTTCGCCTGGATAAAAGTTTTAGCGGAAAATAAAATTCCATTTCCTTCAGATATTTTCCCCGGGGAATACGCGCCAGACAGAAATTATCTGTATTATCAACGGAAGATAATTCTCCGGGAGTCAAATTCAAGCGAGCTATTTCCGCCACCATGCGGAATATTGCCGGTTCCCATTTTTCATCATAATTGTATTTGCGTAATTTCTCTAAAATGATTGATTTTATTTCACCGTCAACAATTTTATCGAAACGGACTCTCTCCAGTATTTCATGCAGCAGGCTGCCCGCCGATGTTCCACGAGGGAAGGAAAACATGCCTTCCTGATTTATTTGTTCATCATGAGATAAATTTCCGTAGTACTCTTCTTCAGCAATAGGCAGCATCTCTTCCGGTTGAACTTTCTTAGCGCTTGTCAAATAAGTAAAACTGGCAATTTTCCAGGACGGGTCTATTTTTCCATTAAATTGTCTCCCGCTCAGGTTTGCCGCAGTTTCAGCCGGTTCGGACAAAAGAATCGCCGACGTGTCGTCAATCGACGATATTTCTATATCCTGAGGCGCAAGCATGGATAAATATTTTATGCGTTCCAGCATGGATTCGTTAGTTTGATTTACATTATCGGAGTAATTATCAACCGCCGGATAAAGCAAATAATAAAGAGCCGATTTTTTAATATTCTTGATATTGCCACAAACAAAATAGCAGCGGTTTTTTGCCCGTGTCAGAGCAACATATAGCAGTCGGCTTTCTTCCGCCAGAGACTCTCTTTGCCGCTGAATCCGGTAGTTATTATTTTCAGAGTCATCCAGATCGCACGTCAGCTGCCGGTCATTTTGTTCATCGTGAAAACAAAACAATTCAGGTTTTTTCGTATCGTCAGCTCCCTCCCAGACAAAAGGACAAAAGACAACCGGATATTCCAGACCTTTACTTTTATGTATTGTTACCAGCCTCACTGCGTTTTTATCATCTTCCAAACGCAGTTGTTCCCGTTCACCGACAACACCTTCACTGTTTTTCATGAAATCATACCAGCGCAACACTTCAGCGATGCTCATTTTTTCTTCCATCTGCGCCAGATGAATTTCTTCCGCCAGATGAAGATAATTGGTCATTTTTCTTGCTCCATCCTGATAAGCCATTATCTGAGGACGGATATGTTCCCGTTCTAAAAACAAATAAAACATCGTCAGAAAACCGCTTCGGCAGCAATAATCATGATAGGTTCTAAACTTGTTCCGCCAGAGTTCCAGAACATTATCATCATTCAAACACCTGTTTATAGCAGCTGCATTGAGGCCCACCAGAGACGTTGCCAGCGCAGCCAGGAGCAAACCGTCACTTTCATACTCCGCCACACCTGACAAAAATCTTTTCAATTCTTGAGCTTCAGCGGTTTTAAAGACACTCTGCGTACTTTGAAGGGTCGAATGGATACCTGCGTCATTCAGGACATTCTGAAATTCAGCGGCTTGCGAATTTTTCCGGACTAAAATGGCAATGTCGCTCTCTTTCAGTGGTTCATTTCCTATGAAAGCTTTTCCATCACGGCTTAACTTCAGCAGTCTCGCCACTTCCGCAACGACGGCATGGATGATTTTTCCCCGGGCATCGGTCAAATTTACGGAATCAAGTTTCTTTGTGCCTTCATCTGCGGGCAAGAACAATACACGCATGGAAGCGGGACTTTCTCCGGCAATGAGCAACTTCTTTGTCTTGGCGGCCAAAGGCTTTGACACCTTTACATATTTAATTTCTTCATAAACAAATGGATTACTCGAAAATCCGAAAATAGTATTGACAGCGTTTATAAGCGATTCTTCCGAACGCCAGTTATTCATCATCGTGTATTGATGCGCCGCATGTTTAACCGCTTTCAGGTAAGCGAAAACGTCAGCGCCGCGAAAGCCGTAAATGGCCTGCTTGGGATCGCCGATATAAAATACCGGTGTGTTTTCTTTTATATTTTCGTTAATGAAGATGGATTCTAAAATGGCATATTGAATCGGATCGGTATCCTGAAATTCATCAACCAGGACAGCCTTATATCTGCCGCGAAGAATTTCGGCAAGCTTCATGCCCGCATCGCCCGTCAGCGCACATCTTGCCTGAAAAAGCAAATCGTCATAATAAAGGACGTTTTTCTCCCGTTTAATTTGCGGCAGTTTATTTTTTAATTCTTCTAAATATTCCTTCTGTAAAAAAAGCAGATGATTATTTAATTTTTTTTCTATTGCCGCCGCCCGGTTGAATAAATCATCGCCTATTAAGAAAACTTCATGTTGAGGAGGTGTCAACCCTTTTTTTGTTTCTTTAATAATTTTGAGACCGGTCAATTTCTCCAGAATGGAAGGTAACGGCAAAGGAGGTTCAGCCAGAGAAATAACACCATCCACCTCGAACACGATATCTCCTATATGCTTTCCATAACACGACTTTTTCAAGGCATCATTTTGCAGCAGGATAATTATTTCTTCCCTTTTATTTTTCCATACCTCCCGAAAATCGTTAAATCTTTGCAAAAAACGCTTATACTCAGTCTCCAGATCATTAATATTCAGCGGTTTCATATCAGGGATTATCAGCAAATCCGGTTTGGTGGAGGCTTCCCTCATCATTTTTAATAACTTTTCTTTATTGAAGCCGCGATCAAGGGCGTATTTAATTATCAAAGGATTATTTTCATAAAAGTTCCTGCGCCAGTAGTCAGCGGCAAACTCCTCTTCAATGTGCCGCTGGTTGGCGATGATTTCGGCATCAAACATCATTCCGCTTTCAAAAGCGTTTTCTCTCAAAATGCGGTCGCAGAAACCGTGAATCGTGTAAATTGCCGTTTCATCATAATTAGCCAGGACTCGCGCAAGTTGACGCACAATGGATTTCCTTTGTTCCCCGGCAGAATATTTTTCTAATAAATTCTGAAACAATTCATCATCCGCGCTGCCTGTTTGAAATGACTGCCGTGCTGAATTCAGCATTTTCCGGACGCGATTTTTAAGTTCCGCGGTTGCCGCGTTTGTGAAAGTAATGACCAATATCTGTTGCGGCGTTAATTTATCTTCGATAATCAGCCGTAAATACAGCCCCGCCAACGCGTGGGTTTTTCCTGTTCCGGCGCTGGCTTCAATCAAATTCACACCATTTAACGGACATCGGGAAAGATCAAATGGTTGCATTCAATGCTCCTTCCCCGGATTCCAACTTTTCCCGGTGCTCAAAAAGTACATTAAAAATCCGCACGGCATTTTTCTTAAATTCTTCATCAAATGGAATGTTCCGGCCAAAACATATTATATTTTCCACCTCATCGGCTTCCCCTGCCCGTCCGAAATTATCGCCCGACCATGCCCGGCCCGCTTTCTTCAGAGCTTCTTCATGAGCGCTTCCTTTATATAAAGCTTCGGCATAAGCAAAAGAAGTATGCGGGAATAATTTCAGCGGCCGTGTTTGTCCATGGATGAACAAATCTACCAGATCGCTGAGTATGACCTCGGCGTTTTCCAGTTCTTTAAATTGAAATGCCGCGTCTTCACCAACAACAATCGACGTGCGGGGATAATCTTCAGCTTTTATGTGATTCAGAAGAAGATGGTTAAGCCATGATTTCAAATAGTCGCTTGTCTTAATTCGTGCCGGGCGGCAGCCAAGCGAATACCGGGCATAAATATCATCAATTTCCCCGACAATACGATATCCGCCAATAACAATATCAATTTCCAATGAAGCCAATTTTTTATCATTTAAATAAGAAGAATATTTTCTGATAAAATCAACCGCTTCTTTTTTCTCCACCTGGAAATAATAGTCACCCGCAGCGCCCACAGGCATTAAACCCTGCGCCCGTTTAATTTGAAAAATATCTTCGGCGACTGATTCATTTCGCTGTGCGATTAATTCCTTCTTGATTTGATAAGCCTGTAGATTGTCTATGATAAAAGGTTCGGAATCCCCGTTATCTTCGTTATCCTCAGACAGTTTAAGCAATAATCTTTTTTCCAGATAATATTTTACTGGTTTTTTATAAAAATTATTTAAGTCGCTGATGGTTATGATTTTATCGGTTATCTCTGAATTTCCGACAGCTTCAATACAGAATCGCGGCCCATCGCCGGGATTAGTATTTATCGCCGCGGCGGCATAATTTTCCTGTGAATAAGTAAACAATTTATGATCTTCATTATAATAATCCGGATGAAAAGCGTGCAGATGATGTAATCGGGTCAAGCTCCCGGACGCGGAAACGCCACCGGCCGTATAAAACCCCTGATCAATATAGTCGGTAAGCTCACTGACTAAAACGGATGGCAGGACAGCCGAATTGTCCTGCATATCCCGCCCGACATAGCTGATAATTAAATTATTTCGCGCGGACAAGATCGCTTCGAGAAACAAATATCTGTCATCGTTACGAAGGGATTTGTCTCCGATCCTCTTTTTTGATTCCATCAGATCAAATCCGGTTTTCCTATCGGGTCTTGGATAAGCATCGTTATTCATACCGATAAGGGCAATAACCGCAAAGGGAATACTGCGCATCGGCAGAAGAGCGCAGAATGTTACCGAGCCTGCCAGAAAATGAGCTGAACCTGAATTTTTATCCAGATTTATTTCCAGATAATTTCTAATGACGCTCAATTCCACGCCCTCTTCACCACTTATATATTCCTGCTCATTCTGAAGTTTCAGCAAAACCTTATTCAGGATAAATATATCCTGCTGATAGTCATCGCCGGCGGCAAAATAATCATCGGCTATATTTTTCAGCACTGCCGCCCAATCGCCAAGGTTTCTTCTGGAGTTCAATATTTTTTTAGTTCTTATCAGGGATTCAAAGAAATCCAGGAATCTGCCGAATAGCGCGGTTTGTTCTCCTTCAATTTCATCATAAGGAAGAATGCCGTCAAATAATATTTTATTCTGACCGGCCATGGCATAACCAAGCTTAATCCTGCCAAGACCCGCGCTCCAAGTGTTCTGATCGAATTCCGGCAGACCAAACTCCTG
The DNA here is from genome assembly GCA_050011015.1 of Smithella sp. Taxonomy (GTDB): domain Bacteria; phylum Desulfobacterota; class Syntrophia; order Syntrophales; family Smithellaceae; genus Smithella. The sequence continues at coordinate 1,377 of JBEKJX010000051.1, read as the reverse complement.
ACGATGAGCGCCATCCAGACCCCACTTGATATTTGTTTCTTCCACCCAGTGACGAATTAAATTGAGCTCATAACTGCTGATGCCGAATTTTGCGCTGATAGCAGGATTTTCCAGGAAAGACAAAATCTCCGCCACAGTAAGACGGCTCACGCCGATATTCAAAAGGGCAAAATAATCTTTGAAAATGACGCTGCCTGAAGAAATGCCGCGATCGGCAATAGTATAGGGAATTGTTGGCAGACGTGACTCAAACACGGCTTCAATATAAGGTGTGTATACTTCAATAGAAGGAGTCATAACCAGAATATCTTTAGGCAAAAGCCTGCTGTTTTCTTCAAACAGAGAAAGCAGGGTATCGTGTAAAACTTCAATTTCCCGTAATGGACTGTGGCAGGAATGAATCTGGACGGAGCTGTCATCTTCGGCAATCATTGCTGGCGGCAGGCTATCTTTGCCCCGATCCTGCAAATAATAGATATCGGATTGAATGGCTGTAAGGACATTTTCCATTTTCGGTTCAACAAACAAGTCTTCACTTTGGACTGACAGATTAGCAATAAGACGGAAGAAATCGCGTCCTGCCGTTCCCAGTGAAGCCAGAAGAGTATTGCCTTTATCCAGATGAAACAATTCTTCTTCGATATTTTCGCAGGAGTGCGGAGTCTGCCGCATCATCCGGCTAATTTCACGCTCCGATTTTATATCCGCCCAGAATTCCTGTGAAGGATTTAAATAAAATAAATTGACTTCCATGTGCCGTGAAAGTTCGTGAAATATCTTTAAATGATAAACCGGCAGATAAGAAATACCGAATATTGTTACCCGCTGCGGCAGGATAGAATCGGATAGCGGCGCGTTTTCAACCTTTTCCACAAATAGCTGTTGCAGTCTCGCCTTGTGCATTTTGCTCTGATTCGCGTTGATTTCCGACCACAGCTGCGCCTGCCATTTTTCCTGTCTATTGACCCTCCCCTCTTCCCAGGCCAAAACCATTTCCGGACGGAAAATAAGATACTGGTCATAAAGATTGGCAATCCGCCTGGAGAGTTTGTAAAGCTTTAATTGATCCGGTTTCCCGCCCAAATAATTACGTACGGCATCAAAATCTTTTTTACCTTGTATAGAAGGGAGGATTTCCATTATCTTCCAGGCAAGAATATCCTCTTCATAAAATGAATCGGGCTCGTATTCCGGTATAAACGCGCCAAATACTTCTTCAATAAAATTATGGGGAAAAGGGAAACGGCAATTGGCGCAAATACCCGAGCTCTGCGCCAATTGCAAAGACAGCCATTTTTCCATACCCTTGCTTTGAACAATTATTGTTTCAGTCGCGAGCGGCGAGCGTAAAGGCGATTTTAATATTTCCGCCAATCG
>JBEKJX010000050.1:0-13313 GCA_050011015.1 Smithella sp. | reverse complement strand
TGCCCGTGCCGCATAAAAGTGATGAAATCTGCATTGAGGAATATGTCCGGGAGCTGAACAGTCTGAAAACAGACATGGAAAAATTCTTCGGTCTGCAAATAACCGGACAAGCCCTGAAAAATTCCATAGCGCTGTACAACAAACAAAGAAATTTATTGATGAGCATTTATAATTCAAGAAAAAGCGACCGTGTGCCCTTGAAGGGCAGTGAGTTTACCGATATCATGCTCGCTGTTACGTCGCTTCCGGTGGAAGTGTCCGTTCAGATGCTTGAAAAAATTCTTGAAGAGATCAAGGATCGAAAAGTCGGCAGGGAGTCCGATGTCAGGATTTATCTGGGGTCGGGATATCATGAAGAACCGGAGCTTCTTGATATAATGGAAGAAAGCGGAGGAATCATCGTGGGGGATAATTCCTGTCTGGGCATCATGCAATTCGATCTGAATGCAGATGCAAACGCGAAAGATCCGCTTCGGGCGATTGCCGAACGTTACCTGAAGCGTATTTCCTGTCCCCGAATGGTTGACGACTTCAGACGTCGTCTGGATTTCATGCATGCCGCCATTAAGGAATTCAGGGTTGATGCGGTTATCCTGGATAAACTGGAATTCTGCACATTATGGTCGGGAATTATGTATTTATATAAAAAGGAATTGGAAAAAACAAACATTCCGTTGCTGAAATTAAGCAGAGAGTTACACAGCGGCGCCACCGGACAATTAAAGACAAGGGTGCAGGCGCTCATTGAAGGAGTTAAAAACCAGAGGCAAAGAATATAAAATATATTTCTTTATTCAACAATGAAGACGCATTATCCGGAAAGACACCTGATGATTGAACATTAAATGATACCGGTGCCATGTAACGTTTATAAATTCGGATAAAGACGTTTCAGCTTGATTTGTGCATCCGATGTTTTAAATTTGCCTAAAGAATCTGCAAATCCTGAATAATTTGTTTTACAGTTTTACATGCGCCTGCCGAATCCGGAAAATCGAAGAAGGACCTGCCGTGAAAATCGAATTCTCTGATCAAGTCATCTTCCGACAGCCATCCTAATAACTGAATGGGCAGATTTTTCTTGATATTCGAAACTTCACTTTCATCTCTGACGCGATTCAAGATCATTCCCATACTTTTGTAATCAACGGCTTTATTGTCCCGGGCAAGATGCTTTATGGCGCCGGCGACATTTACACCTTTGGCGGAGGTGTCGGATATCATAATCAGGTGATCAACAGTTTTCATCACTCTTCTGTTGATCTGTTCAACTCCCGCTTCTCCGTCAATGAGCACGACGTCAAAGTTCTTCGCCAGATCCTGGATGATATCCTTCAAAAGAGAGTTGACTTTACAAAAGCAGCCTTCCGACTCCGGCCTGCCTATCGCGAGCAGCCCGATATTATCGCACTCCGTCAGAGCATCAAACAATTCGTAATCGAGCATGTCCAAAGTGGCTGCCTTATTATGGCTCTCTCCTTTCTTGATGGAGTTGATTAAATCATTTCTGATATCATCCACGGTTTTTTTGATTTGTACTCCCAGCGCCGTGCAAAGGCCTACTGCAGGGTCGGCATCGATTGCCAGAACCTTGAGGTCTTTCCTTCGGGCAAGATTCTTAATCATCAGCGCTGATACCGATGTCTTGCCCGCTCCGCCTTTACCGCATAAGGCGATTGTCTTTGTTTTTTTATCCATTGGCATTCATCCTTACAATCAGGATCTATTTCACTTAACATTTAGTCCGCTAAAACACGCGTAACCCTTTTCTATTACACTTGATACGCATATTCTTTTTGCTTACTGAGTATCCAGACCATTCAGGAAATCAATAATTTCCGCTGCATATTTATTTACTGAACTGGTAAGTGTATAAGCAACTAATTGTGTGGTGCCGGCAGGGCTGGAATAGTAATAACCCAAATAGGTAAAAGCAATTCCTTTCATTGTGCCAGTCATTTCCATATAAATTACTTTTTTGCCGTTTACAACTCTGTATTCCTGTTTAACAACCTTTATATCTGGCGCTACTTCACGTGCATTAATCAGTGCAATTTCTGTAATAGATTCAAGAGGCACTTCAAGAGTTTCAGTAATTGCCATGCCAAATAATTCTTTATCTTTTAATCGAAATTCATATTCTTTTGCAGAATTTTCAGTGGATTTATTGAAAGACCATTTAGCTGGATTTATCCAGAAGGCTGCCTGGTTCTGGGTGCTCTTTAGTAAAAAAGTAGAATCGACAGGCCTGTTAAATTTTGTTTTATTCGTTTCAATCTTTTTCTCAGTTTTTTGTTCCTTATCAATATAATTCCATGTGCCGTCGCTGTTAAGAATTACTTGTTCGCCGGTATCAGTAATGGCTTTTTGACCGGCATAGCACGTGACGGCAAACAGCAGAAAAAGTGTTATCAAAAATAATCTTTTCATTTTACACTTACCTCCAATATGCGAAAGAATTTGTGTTTTTAACTCTCACATTATTAATTTGAATAACGGGTATAATTTGTTGCTTTTTTAAAATACCAAAAAATTAATGATTTACAAGATATAATTTCATTTGTTTAACCAAATGTCCAGACTGCCTTTTTATGAAAGCTGAAAATCACCGGAACATTTCGGAGGCAACTCTGTACCTGGCAGACATACAGAAACATACATGACAGTATTCTGTCACCAAGGAGAACGAAAATAGCACTGTCGACACCCTTTATTATGAGTGGAATAATATCAATATGTCAGACTTTAATAAACTATATATCAAGGACAGCGGCTGTTAAGAAGCTCTTTTTCTATGGCTTCATAACAGGCCGCTGTCCCCGATGATTACTGAATAGCTCCTGATGTCACGACCGAGACAGGTCCCGATCCGGTAGTCACAGCGGTTCCGGCGGTCAAAGCTCCGGTGGTCTGATCAATGGTATAGACCGAGATATTGCTGGAACCAGCATTTGCCGCATAGGCGAATTTCCCCGAGGGGTCAACCGTGACAAAGTAAGGTTCCGTCCCGGCAGCCACAGCGGTTCCGGCGGTCAAAGCCCCGGTGGTCTGATCGATGGTATAGACCGAGATATTGCCGGAATTCGGATTTGCCGCATAGGCGAATCTTCCCGAGGGATCAACCGTGACGGAAGAAGGATTCGCCCCCGAAGCCACAGCGGTTCCGGCGGTCAAAGCCCCGGTGGTCTGATCGATGGTATAGACCGAGATAGTGCTATTATTCCAATTTGCCGCATAAGCGAATTTTCCCGATGGGTCAACCGTAACGGATTTAGGATACGACCCTGCAGCCACAGCGGTTCCGGCGGTCAAAGCCCCGGTGGTCTGATCGATGGTATAGACCGAGATATTGTTGCCATAAAAATTTGCCGTATAGGCGAATCTTCCCGAGGGGTCAACCGTGACGGAGTTAGGATTCTCCCCCGAAGCCACAGCGGTTCCGGCGGTCAAAGCCCCAGTAGTTTGATCGATGGTATAGACCGAGATAGTGCTGTCATGATAATTTGCCGCATAGGCGAATCTTCCCGAGGGGTCAACCGTGACGGACATAGGATTCAACCCGGTATCCACAGGCGTTCCGGCGGTCAAAGCCCCTGTGGTCTGATCGATGGTATAGACCGAAATATTGTGGGAAACCTCATTTACCGCATAGGCGAATTTCCCCGAGGGGTCAACCGTGACGGATTGGGGAAACGACCCCGCAGCCGCAGTCGCCGGGGTTCCGGCAGTCAAAGCCCCGGTAGTCTGATTGATGGTATAGACCGAGATAGTGTTGTCATTCTCATTTGTCGTATAGGCGAATTTCGGCACATAGCTGACGGCCCTGGCGCCGGAGGTCATTGCTATGGAGATTGGTCCAAAACGTGCAGAGACAGTCCCTGCGGCGGTCAAAGCCCCGGAGGTCTGATTGATGGTATAAACCGAGACAGTGTTGTCACTTATATTTGCAGCATAGGCGAATTTCCCCGAAGGGTCAATTGTGACAAAGACAGGATTCGTCCCGGCAGCCACAGTCGTTTTGGCAGTCAAAGCCCCGGTGGAATGATTGATGGTATAGACAGAGATAGTGTTATCATTCTCATTTGCCGCGTAGGCGAATCTTCCCGAAGGGTCAACCGTGACGGACTCAGGTCCCGTCCCAGCGGGCACAGTCGTTCCGGCAGTCAAAGCCCCGGAGGTCTGATTGATGGTATAAACCGAGACAGTGTTGTCACCAATATTTGCCGCATAGGCGAATTTTCCCGAAGAATCAACCGTGACCGAGTAAGGATTCGACCCGGCAGGCACAGCCGTTCCGGCGGTCAAAGCCCCGGTGGTCTGATTGATGGTATAGACCGAGATGGTGTTGTCACCATAATTTGCCGCGTAGGCGAATTTTCCCGAAGGGTCGACCGTGACGCAGACAGGTTCCAACCCGGCATCCATAGTCGCCGGCGTTGCCGGGATCAAAGCCCCGGTGGTCTGATTGATGGTATAGACCGAAATAGTGTTGTCACCATAATTTGCCGCATAGGCGAATTTTCCTGAGTGATCAACCGTGACCGAGAATGGTTCTGACCCGGCAGCCACAGCCGTTCCGGCAGTCAAAGCCCCGGTGGTCTGATTGATGGTATAGACCGAGATAGTGCCGTCACTCCTATTTGCCGCATAGGCGAATTTTCCCGAAGGATCAACCGTGACCGAATAGGGATTCGCCCCGGCAGCCACATAGCCGTTATGACGCAATTGCCCTGTTGCGGCATCAACGGTGTAGATGGAAATAGTGTTGTCACCTTCATTAGCTACATAGGCAAAACGCGGGTATACCGCTGTAGAACTGTCACCGTTGCCACCGCTGCTGCCACTACAGGCACCCAGCAGCACGCATAACCAAACAACTAATATAAAACCTTTCCACTCTTTTTTCATACTTCCTCCCTTTTCTTGATTGATCTATTATTACGTTTCTGCCCTTTTTTCTTTTGCGCACAGCCTTCCTTTGATGAATTAAGAATTGTCCAGAGTTCATCATAATCGGAAAATGCGTTTTTTTTCTTTTTCCCGACTTCCTCCACAATCCCCAGCAAGCGCTGCGGCTTGTTCTTCTGAAAGCGATAAAGCCGGACAACATAGGCGGCAAATGATACGCTGTTTTGCCGGGATGACTCTGTTTTGCCTGACATAATCAGGCTTTCGCTAAATTTGTTTTTCATTTCTCTCTTCTTAATAATTATATTTGGCGCAGATTATTGCACAGATGATGGTACAGATAGGTTACAGATTGGCGTGAAAATGAAATAAATTACTTCTGCGACACAGTCTCGTTATCTGGATTTTGAAGTTTTCTAAATCTTTTTTGGAAGTGTTTTGATTTTTTCTGACAGGATGGCGTTATATATCGCCTGGATTTCTCCGGATGGTTCTATATCCAGCACGGCAGAAAGAGTTTTGCGGCAGCGTTGATAGACAAGCAGGGCTTCGCTTTTTTTTCCCAGATTTCTATAACAAATCATAAGGTTGCGGTAAATGTCTTCACGGCATTCATCCACTTTCAGAAACTCTTCACAATACTCTACCGCTTTTTCCCACCGGCCTTGCTGCTCCAGATAACTGACCAGCCACCAGACATTTTTGAAATATTGTGATTTCAAATGTTCGGCAGGCAAAATCATCCAGGATTCCTGGCGCTCTGCCGCTAAGAATTCGCCCTTGTATAAGGCAATAGCCTTTTCAATCAGTTCCATTTTTCGGAATGAGTCATTGGCCTTGCTAGCATCGGCCTGCTTAAGCAGGCGCTCAAACACCCGGACATCCACCCAGCAGTGACGATTATCCAGCGTAAGTCTGATATCAGTCAGACATATTGCTTCAGGATAGCCAAGCAGTTTGCGCAAACGATGCAAAGTAATCCTCAACGCATTATGGGCGTCATCACCATCGGCATCCGGCCAAAGAAGATCACTCAGTTTATCACAGGCAACATCTCTTCCGCCGAGAGCAATGACGGCTTTCAGGAGCCTAAGCGGCGTCTGCTGTGCTTTCCTTTGCGGCGGCGGCGGTGCGTCATTGATTAAAAGATCAAATCTGCCCATGGTGTAAATCTTCACCGGCCATGGCCAGTCTTCAAGCTCCATTGCCGGGGCGTCGGGAAGAAGGTTAAGCTTGCGAATGAGATGTTTCGCGTATTCAACTTCGATGCCTGCCTCAATTGCCGCCGCGCACAGTCGGCTGAAAACCTCCGGCCGCCACAAATATACCATGGTGGTGAAATTATTTTGGCGTCCCAGGGACATCGCTGTGCGCAGGGCTTCCAGACAGGAGGAACAATCCTGTTTTGCAAATAAAAAATATGCGTCGGTAAGGTGAGCCAGATAAGATAAATAACTACTGCGCATGGCCAGGGCATTATTCTTTGCAACATCAAGTTGCGCCTGCGCTTCCCGGCAGGCTCCCGTCTCATGCAGGGCATGCGCAAGCACCAGGCGGATCATCACCTCGAGAAAATGGACCCCGGCCTCTTCGACCAAGACCAGGCTTTTTTCCGCTAAAGCTATAGCCTTGGGCAGGTCTTTGCTTTGCACACTATGCCATGCCGATAAGAAGATATAAAGGCTGAAGAGGGTGTGGCTTTCTTCCCTGACGGCCTTTTCCATCAAGGAAAGAAATTCGCGGGCTTTTTCCAAATCACCCTGGTTGAACAAATCACACACTCCCTGAAAAATAAGGAGAGCGTCCATCACATGCACGCCGGTTTTTATGGCCATATCCAGGCCTTCCGAAGCCGCCTCGATTCCCTTTCCCCTGAATGCCGCTGATGTGCTGTACCACATTGCTTCAGTAGTCTTCAATACAACGTACCGGAGCGGCGAATGTGTTTGGCCTTGAACAATTTTTCTCATTTCGTCAATTAACACGCCGCAACGGTCGAACTCGCCCAGCCAGATATAACTCATGACGCTGTTGGTACACGCCCGCAGGTATTCGTCGACGCCCATACTGCCTTTCCGGAAGGAAAGAGACCTGTTCACCCATGCCATGATATCGGGGTGCGTGGGCATTCTATATCCCAGAGCACACATCATGGCCGTGGTCACGCTCGCTTCCAGTTCGGGAGAAGGGAAAGAAATATTTTTCCGGCTGCGTTCATCAAGCCAGGCAATCCATCCATCCAGAGGTTTGAAATCGTTAAACTCGAATATAAAAGTCTGGACAGCGCCCGACCATGCCATTAAAGCGCCTTTATCGTCATTTTGAATGTTGAAGAGCTGGAAGGCCTTTTCTAAACAAGAACGGCTCTGGAGAGGGTTGTAAGGCATTTGGCAGATACCCTTCACGTAAAGAAGCCAGGGATTGCCATCCAGTATGGCCGCAGGCATGCTGTCGATCCATTCCTGTAGAGAGTGAAACCTTCCCTGCGTAAGCATCTCCTGGGCATGTGTCAGCACCAGGACCGCCAAATCTTGCCACTGGCCAATGTCCCGCAGCAGGGAAGCCGCCGCCTCGGTCTGGCCGTTTTGCTCCAGAAGGTTTGCCGCTTTGAGCTGCGCCTCCTGTAATTGCGCAGGCGATAACAATTTTCGCGCTTGTGACAGAAGAAAATCCCGATACAGATGATGATATTCATAGACGGGTTCGGTATGTCCATGCCGCGAAATGAAATAATTTTTTTTGTTCATCGTCCGGAGAATTTCGGCTGCCGACTCTTCGCCGGTCAGCTTCGTCGCCATCTGTGCGGTCATCTTCGGGAGATATGCCGTGCGCAGGAAAAAATCCTGTGCCCTGGAATCCAAATGATTGAATATCTCCTGTCCGAAATAGGTCATGATTTCATCGTAGCTATGCTTGCCGGTGAATGTTGATTTGCCCTGTTTGTTTTTCAGCGCGGTAACCATCAATACGAGTCCTGCCGCCCAGCCATTGGACATTTGATACAGATTCCGTATGGCTGCCTCTGAATCCAATGCACTGTCCCGCACATGGATAATGCCTCCGGTTTCTTCTTCGTTCAGGCGGATATCCTGCCAGCGCAGAACAACCATCTTGCTGTTGGCCTGCAAGCGGATAAAGGCGTCCGGCGGATCATGGCGGCTGATCACGATGACATTGATGCCGGCAGGAAGATGTGTCAGCGCTGTCTGGAGAACATTCAAAAAAGCCGAAGCATCGGCAATATCCTGATAATTATCGAAAACCATCAGAGACGGCTTTTTCAGCCGCTGATACAGCAGTTCAAAATAATTCCGGGTGAAGACAGAAAGGCCCTGCTGATACTCAGGAGTGAAAAGAGGCAGCGGTTTGCGTTTTCCGGAAACTGCTTTGGCGGCAGCTAAACCCATATAGTAAAAGAAAGTAGCCGGATCGCTGTCATCTTTGTCGCACTGATACCACAAACAGGGAACTTTGCGGTTCTCAATATAACTGCCGGCCAGCGTGGTTTTGCCGGAACCGGCCGGTGCGGAAATCCAGATTACCGGGTTTTCACGCATTTGGTCGAGTTGATCAAAAAGGCGGTGCCGTAAATAACTATCTTTTTTTATAGGACGGGTTACTTTAATCATTCTTACGACGCAAAAAAGAAATTCATAATGATTACTATATATTTAAAATAATGGGTTTTTTTATAGGTACAAAACACAGGTGTGTCAAGAAAATATATTCATACAATGTGTGCAGGAAGTAAGCCGCAGGAGTTTCTGCTAACCTATGGTATTTGATAATCATTAGAACTGGCGATGAGAAGAAGAAAGAAAAAAGGAAAAACTTTTATATTGTATTATTAAATTTTATCACATTAATTTTTAAATTAATGTGATAAAATTACAGATCGGCAAGAAATCTTGTTAATAATCCAAACATAAAAATTACCGTATATCAGCCTTTCTGAAGAATAATTATTTAACGAGTGCAAGTTGAATAGAGTAATGAAAAGATCACCGTCTCACGGAACGTTGGTCGGCGTGTATTGTATGAGGCCTTTAATTTTATTGCGGGATTATTATGTAAAATAAATTCATCCCCTTTTCAACGCTTTAGAACACTTCCACCTTAAGAGCATACTTCCAAATATATCATAAAATATTTAATGAAGAAGAGATTAAGCGGTAAGGCCTCAACTATCGTCAATTGTTGAGGCCTTACCGCTGGTTTAACGGTTCTAATGTCCGGCTTTAGATGCAGACGTTACGAGGCAGGCAAACACGACTCCTGCGTTGGGGCGATTTCCGCATGACTTGATCCTTTTATCCTCTCAGTCGTCGTCATCATGCTGGAAGTTACGCGCCTTGTTCTTGTCAAACATGGTTAATGCGCTGACCCGGAGCTTAGGCATCTTTGCGTTTGGTCCCCTGGCATCTTTCCAGAGGACTTCATTGAGAATCCGGTATGGAGCGGCATCGGCAACTTTCCAGTTCATCTTGCTTGAGAGCACGGCCAGCCGTAAACGGGGATCCCTGGAATTATACGACGAGAGATTCGGATTTACTTCGCCAATGATATCCTGCGACGGCAATATGGCAGTGTATGCCGCGCTGTTGTTTGGAGCGAAGTCCCAGCCACCCATGATGGGGTTGGAGAAGTGGTCGTACTGGCTCATGGGAGATAAGCCGAGCAGAAGCTCTATACTCTTCAACACACTGTTCGTGTCGTAGAAACGGGAATCCACGGTCCCTCTTTTGATCCAGGGACTGATCACTTGACAGAAAGAACGATGGGTGTCGACATGATCGTCGCTGAACTGGGCGTCGTCTTCTATGACGAAGATCACGGTGCTTTCCCAAATAGGGCTGTTGCTCACGGCTTGCACCAGCTCACCCACGGCGTAGTCATTATCGGCCATCATCGCCCTCGGAGAGCCATATGTCGGATTTAGCCCCATGGTGTGATCCCGCATGAAGCGCACCATCATGAAAGCTGGAACGCTGTTGCCCGTGGGGTCCTGCTTCAACATCTCCTGGAACTCCCGGTTCCACTCCGAGAAACGGCTTGGCTGCGCTTGCCCTTGCACTGCTATGGGCGAATTCAGGGATGCGTAGCAGCCTGTGCTTGGATTCCCATTCGGGCAAGGCAGTGTCCCGGTCGTTAGTCCCAGGTCCGCGGCCTGAAAACCGTACTTTACCCATGCGTCGCTATCGGGATAGTTGAAGTCAAACTTGCGATAGTCATAGTCGCTCAACCCGGCAACCTGACCGAGGGGAGTCGGAATGTGTCCGGGAGGAGATAGATTGGGCTTATTCGGATAGTTGTCCGGTATCACGAAGGGAGGGTTTGTCGGAGCTCCCGACGACAGGAAGAAGCCGTAGTTGCGGTAGGTGAGCCCGGCCGCTTTGACGCCGTCCCAGATATATCCGCCCGGCGCTTCGGCAACATCCGGGATGGACGATGCGGGCTGGCAAGAGCTGGAGAGGCAGTTCCCATCCTGATCCGTGGCCGGGTAACCGCCTGTGATATAACCGTTAACCTGTCCCTCGAAAGCATAATTGATTTCGTACGTGGCAAGAGATAGCTGGTATATATAAGGAATGCTTTTAATGGTGAAAGCGTTTGCCACACTTTGAGTGCACCATACCCAGCCCTCCCCGCTCACCGGGGCATTGTTGTAAAAATTATCCAGAAGGATGAAGCGCTCTGCCAGAGCGTGCTGGTTCGGGGTAATCTCCCGCCCGTAGATGGTCAGAGAGGGGTCACCATTACCCCGGGGCAGGTCGCCAAGAACCTGATCGTAGCCGCGGTTTTCCTTGATGACGTAAATCACATGCTTAATCCTGCCCGATTTGATGCCAATGCCGGCCAGAAGTCTATCGGCAGACCTCCCCATTGCCGGCGTGTTCTGGTTGTTTCGGATCACTTGAGCCGTCGATTGAGCAAGCGTTGGTAAAGCCTTAGTCAGGTCAATTCGGGAGACGTTCCCGGGAATGGAATTCAGAACATAGCCCGGACCCGGAGGCCCCACCCATGTTGAGATTTGGGGGAGGGTGAGGAAATTGATTCCTAAGACGTCAGGATTGAGATAGTCAAGCTGGGGATTGGGGTTCATGGCCGTCGTTCCCCATCCGTTGGTTACAAGCAGCGCCTTGCCATCCGGAGTGGCGGCAATGGCCGTGGGATACCATCCCACAGGAATGTAGCCGCTCAACTGGTTCGTCACCGTATCGATGACGCCGACCGCGTTGAAGTCGCCGAGTGATGCGTAGAGGGTCTTCTCGTCAAATGAGAGTGCAAGGCCTGAAGGGGAGACGCCGGGAAGATAGCTGACATTGGACGGCCGCAGCAGCACCGTGGCCATAACCTGAAGCTGATCATTGGCGACGTTGACCACCGATATCGTATCGCTCCCGGCATTGGCTACGTACAAAAGGGTCTGTGCTTTATTTAGAAGGAGAGCTGAGGGATGAGTGAGGTTCGGGATTGGGTTCGGGTTCAGGTTCAGGTATGTTGGGACCAACTGTATGTTGCCCGGGTCAGAAGTGTCCAGAACATAGACACAGCCATCCCGCTGACTGGCGACGTAGGCTCTGGTTCCGTCGGATTTTGCGACTACAGCATAGGGGAAGGAGGGAGTGTTCGTGCCTGCCGCGTCCATGAATGTGTATTTCCCGAGCCTGGCGCCGTCGCTTGCACGATATATCGAAAGCGTGGATGCCGGTTCATAGTTGGCCAACAGATTGATGGAAAAGTAATTTGCCATGAAGATGTTTCCGTTCGCAAAGGCAATACCCGCCGGCTGATCAAGAGGCATATAGGGATTAGGACGGCTTGATGTTGTGGGGATGGTATTTGCCTGCTGGGTGAGGGTTCCATCGGCGGCCAGCGTAAGCACGGCGACGGTGCCGTATGCTCCCTGGGCTGCATAGAGCGTATATGTGTTGTTGTGGGGAGTGGGATCGAATGCGAGTCCATAAAAAAGCCCGCCATTGGGGACGCCGGGATCGTCTGCGGAAAAGGCGAGCGAACTTACGACAGTGCCGTCACTTACCCTCAATGTGCTGAGAACCGCCTTCAGGCAACTGGACGTTGTGATGGCGTACTGGCCATCGGGGCTGATGACTATGTTCAATGGCATAATCCCGACCGGACCGCTGGTTGTGCCCGCCGGTGTAATTATCCGGCCGTTAACCAGGATATTGGAGGTTGATGAAGCGGAGTTCCCGGGTTGAGAAGAACCGCATCCGACGAAAAAGACAGCACTAAAGGCCGCAAGCGTTATGATTGTAATCGTTCTTAAGAAGACTGAACAGAACTTTTTTAATTCATGCGATTGTTTCATAAAACCCCTCCTCTGTTTTCGATTACTAAATCTAATTATTTACACTTCTAAAAAATGACAAGAAAGGTTATTACTCAGTTTCGGAAAGATGATTAAAACACAACCTCTTTTCAGGAAAGGGTTTCAATAATTTTCCATGGGATGCCCCTTTTAAAAAAAGGTTCAAATTAGTTGTTGATGGATTGACAAGGCCTTATTTAACTGCATTTTAATATGCGCTTCATTCCCCCGAAAGTCAAGATGATGTTTGCATTAGGACAGATGGCGCAACGCGTACGCCAAACAGTCATCAGCGCTGTATCCCGCATCTTGCGGCAGAATATTCTTGACACACAAAAGAACGTTTCTTATACTGCCGTAAATAAAAAAAAGTTCTTATTCCATTTCGCATTCAAGATGACGCAGCCGACAAAGGCGCCGCTTGAAAGCGAAATGGCATTATCAGGAAACATTTCTGCCTGCCGTTGCCAGCATTAACATGTGTGATTGAAAATGAAAATGGAATGGAGGTACGGTGACATGTTTACGCCGATTCTTTTGCAAAGGATATTCTTCTCGAAATTAAAGGAAGTGACGCTCTATGGAGCGATAACTGTTTCGATCCGGTTGCGGGCGCGTCAAAAAAAGATTCGAGGCAAAAATCTTGATGAAGGGCGCAGGCTGCCCGGCAGCGCTTCATGGCAGGCCCTGCTGCTTGCGGTGACTCTGGGTTGTGGTGCGCTTCCGGCGCTGGCCGAGGAGCAGCAGGAAGTCGAGATGCCGGAAGTGAAAGTGGAGGCGGTCCGCCCGAGCCAGGAGTTGATCGGCCCTTATAACCAGCCCCGTTGGGCGGCTCGCGGCCGATTCTCGTCGACTGCCGATGTCTATGTGCTGCCGCCTTATGAGTTTAATATCGACCTGGATTACACGGGGACCATCCCCAGGCACGGCCAGACACAGAACCTTTTCACGCAGGAATTTGAGCTGGGACTGCCGCATCGTTTTCAGATCGCCTATGAGAACAACTTTGTCCTGGAAAATGATCACTCGCAGATCACGACGCAGACCATCGAGGGCCGCTATGCCCTGGCCG
>JBEKJX010000049.1:0-13655 GCA_050011015.1 Smithella sp. | reverse complement strand
TGGCGTTGGTTTGGAAATTCATGAGGCTCCTCGTTTGTCCTCAATTTCCAATGATATTTTGAAACCTTGGATGGTGGTTACCATCGAGCCGGGATTATATATTCCCGGACTTTGGGGTATAAGAATAGAAGATACTGTATTGGTAAAAGAAAATAGTTGCCAAAAGCTTACAAAAATGGATAAAGAACTTACCATTATAGAATAAAAAAAGAGGTCGTTCTATTATGAAAGTATTTCCGGAAGATATAATTTATAGTTGCGAACATATATGGTTACGGGTTGACGGATATATGGCCACAATAGGTATTACTGATTATGCTCAGGAAAGATTAGGGGATATTCTTTCTGTTGAGTTTATTGAAACTGATACTTATGTAGAACGTGACGAATCATTCGGTTCCCTCGAATCCGTCAAAGAAGTGGTGGATTTGATTTCTCCCGTTAGCGGCACGGTTGTTGTTATTAACGAAGATATTATCGAAGATGTCAGTATAATAAACAGAGATCCCTATGATACCGGCTGGCTGGTTGTTATTGAAATGGATAATCTGGAGCAATTGGAAGACCTTCTTGCCGCATCCAATTACCATGATTTTGTAACACAGGAAGAAAGCGACTGAGCCTTTTTATGGCCTGGAGATTATTGGATTTTCAATATCGCAATATTTTTGAAAACATGGCCGTAGACGAGGCGATTTTTCACGAAACCATAAAAAACAAAAGAAATCCTACAATCAGGTTTTACGGTTCCAATCCGTCGGCAGTTTCCATCGGTTATTTTCAAGACGCGAAGAAGGAAATAAATATTGAAAAATGCCGCGGGGAAGGAATTGATATTGCCAGAAGGATAACAGGAGGAAGGGCAGTTTCTCATTTTAATGAAATTACTTATTCTATCGTGGCGGCACGGCAGGAAAAGATATTCCCTTCTGATATTTCAGGAACATATAAAATTATCAGTAAATGCATCGCCCGCGGTTTGAGTAATTTGGGAATAAAGGCGGATCTGGCTGAAGGTGGCCGTGCCCAAATGAAAGAACAGATAAATTCCTGTTGCTTTGCGGTTCCTTCCAAAAATGAGCTTTTGGTTAATGGACGCAAAATTTGCGGCAGCGCTCAGTTGAGAAGGCGGGGAGGATTTTTACAACATGGGTTATTGATTTTGACTTTTAATCCGGAAAAGACGGCGGGATTTCTGCTGCCGGAACGCACACCGGTGCAGTTGGAAAAATTAAGGAAATCAGTGACGGCAGTAAATGAAGAGATTCCCTCTGTAGTTGATGCGCGGGAACTTTGTTCTAAATTAAAAAAAGGTTTTATCGAAGAATTGGGCATAGATCTGGAAGAAGAAACTTTAACGCCCTCGGAAGAAATATTTAAGAATGAATTGATGAAAAAATACACTGACGTGAATTGGAATATAGAACGGAAACAATATTTTAAAACGGGTAATTATTGAAATGGTCATTCGGGATTTGGTGGCAAAAGGTATTTTTGAACAAAGCGGCTATATCGCGCCGGAATTGACTGGCGCAATAAAGATGGATGCCAACGAAAATCCGTTCAACATTCAGGAGCCGTTAAGGAAAAAGCTGCTGGAAGAAATGAGCAGAGTTGATTTAAACCGTTATCCCGTGGCCGGCGCTCCCCAATTGCGTCAAAGATTCGCCAAATATTACGGTGTAAATAAAAATATGATTATGCCGGGCAATGGTTCCGACGAACTGATTCAAGTCCTTTGTATGACGCTGAAAAGCAAAATAAAAGGCGTGCTGGTTCCCGTTCCCACTTTTTCCATGTATAAAATTATTGCCGTTAATACGGGTAATAAAGTAGTCGAAGTTCCTTTGGATAAAAATTTTGATCTCGATATTGACGCGATTACCAGAAGGATAAAAGATAATTTTCCAGCCATGGTTTTTTTGAGTTCTCCCAACAGTCCCACCGGCAATCTTTTCAGCCGGAAAAAAATAGAAACTATCATTAATGAAACCCCCGGAGCGGTAGTTATTGATGAAGCTTATGCCGGTTTTTCCGGTCAGAGCCTGCTTCCCCTGTTAAAAAAATATAATAATGTTATTTTTTTGAAAACATTGTCCAAATTAGGCTTAGCATCCATACGTCTGGGTTTCTTAATCGGCAATGCAGATATTATCGCCCAGTTGGACAAGGTAAGATTGCCTTATAATATCAATTCTTTATCACAGATTGCCGCTAATTTTTTTCTGGACTATCAGGACGAATTCGCTAAACAAATCGAAGAGATAACTAAAAGACGTGAAGAGCTTTTCCTGGGATTAAATGAAATAGCCGGAATTAAGCCATACCCCTCCCGGGCGAATTTTATTTTTTTTAGTTGCGCTTTTGATTCCAATCGCATATATAACAAACTTATTGCGGAAGGTATCATTGTGAAAAATCTGAATGTGCCGCCGCTGATGCCCAATTGCATGAGGGTTACCGTAGGAAGCAAACAAGAAAACGAAACCTTCCTGAAGGCATTAAAAAGCGTTACTCCAAAGTAAGGAGCGTGATTTAAAATTAATTGAACATCGCGGGGTAGTTTACGGCAGAAAATTTTTGCTTTGCCGTACTGCCCTGTTTTTGTTTTTGAAGTAAAACGAATAATTATAATTAATAAAGGAAAAAAGGAGGAATTAATTTGGAAGTAAAGGTATTTGACAATGATGTGGAGAAAGCTCTGAAAATCCTGAAGAATAAACTTTCGAAAAGCGGTTTGTTCAAGGAATTGAAAGTCCGTCGCGCTTATGAAAAACCTTCAGTGAAACAGAAAAGAAAAACCATTGAAGCGCAGCGCCGGCTGGCTAAAGTTCAAAGACGCCGCAAGTTTTAAGTTGACATGGTTATCGCGGTAATTTTTCATGGCCGTTCAGGGGGAGTGTCGCCTTATGGAGGAAAAGCAATACGTAGTTGATGCGCTATCCATTAATGAATCGTGGCGGGTGTTTCGCATTATGGCTGAATTTGTCGAGGGCATTGAAACTCTCTCTCAAGTTGAGAATGGCGTCACTATTTTCGGTTCCGCCAGAATTAAGCCGGATAACATTTACTATCAGAAAACCGAAAATCTGGCCCGGCTTCTGGTTAAGGATGGATTTAATGTAATTACCGGCGGAGGACCCGGAGTTATGGAAGCGGCTAATAAAGGCGCCAGTGAAGCCGGTGGAAAATCAGTAGGACTGAATATTCGCCTGCCCTTTGAGCAAAAGCCAAATCCCTATGCGAATATTCATATTGATTATAAGTACTTCTTTGTCCGCAAGGTGATGTTTGTTAAATATGCCGTCGCGTATGTTATCATGCCGGGTGGCTTTGGCACGATGGATGAATTTTTTGAAGCGCTTACTTTAATTCAGACCAAGAAAATAAAGTCCTTCCCCCTGATTCTAATGGGCAGGGAATATTGGCATGGTTTAATCGGCTGGTTGAAAAATACCATGTTGGAGGAAGGCAAAATTAGTCCTGCCGATATGGACTTGATTCAAATTGTTGATGAGCCGGAAGAAGTTGTCAAGCTCATTAAAAAATATGTTATAGTTTAATCCTCAAAAAGCAGTTCTTTATAAGCCATGGAAAAAATCTTCACCAATTTGAAAAAAGGTATTATTGCGCCTTGTTATCTTCTTTATGGCGAAGAAGAATATCTCGTAAAAGAAAACCTCAACAAAATTTTAGATATAATTATCCCACCTTCAGACCGGGATTTCAGCCTGTTTTATCTTGACGGCGAAAATACGGATATTGACAGTCTTATTGAACATATATTGACCCCTTCACTTTTGGGCGATAGAAAAGTAATTGTCGTGAAGGATACCACTATTTTTTCTTCCCGTGAAGATTTAGCCAAATTGGTTCAAAAGATACGCGGCAATATTGATGGAAATCAGGCCAGAGCGGTAAAATATTTCCTTACTTTCTTAAAAATAGCCGGTTTTTCACTGGAGGATTTACAAAATTCCGGTTGGCAGAAGATAACCGATGATGAATGGAGCAAAATCGTGAAGGGGGACGCGGGAGAAGACCGTCAGAAATGGCTGCCCCGTATTCTGGAGATTTGTTCCAGCTTAAGCCTAACTGATGCCTCCGGCGCTGATGGAACAGGACGCCTGGAGGAAATTTTAAAAAACGGCCTGCCCTCAGGGAATTGCCTGATTTTTACGGCCGAGGCTGTGGATAAAAGGAAAAAACTCTACAAAATTATTGAGGAACTGGGCGTTGTCCATTATTTTGGCGAGGTCAGGGGTGAAACAGCCCAAAAAGCCATACTCCAGAAGGAAGCCCGGGAATTGCTTGATAGTTATGGAAAAAAATTGTCGCCTTCGGCATGGATTGCTTTAGGTAAAAAAACAGGATTCGATTTAAGACGCTCTATGTCGGAATTGGAAAAACTCATTTTTTTTATCGGCGATCGTTCAATTGTGGAAAAAGATGATGTCGAAGAAGCCGTCGGCAAAACGAAGGAAGATAGCATATTTGATTTAACGACCGCTTTGAGCGAGAAAAATCAACTCGCGGCTCTCGACGCCTTGAAAAACCTTCTGGATCAGGGAATTCATCATTTGATAATCCTGACCATGATGGTCCGGGAAATCAGGCTTTTGCTGCAGGCCAGAGTTTTGGTGGATTCAGGGAAACTGCCGAAATTCAACCAAAGTATCGAATATGGCTGGTTCCAGAAAACCCTTTACCCCGCTATTAATGAATTAAACACATCCGCTGTAAAACGTGAAGGACTTATTTTCAGCCAGCATCCTTTTGTTGTTTATAACGCTTTGCGTAATTGTGTCCGTTTTACCTATCCCCGCTTAATCGGTTTGCTTGATGAATTGCTGGAACTGGAGCGCTCTTTTAAATCTTCCGCCTCCGACCCGCAATTACTGCTGGAAATATTTCTGATTAAATCCTGCGTGAAATAATAATTAGCAAACAATATCTATGGTAAAGAAAAGCCGGCTAAAAGCCGGCTTTTATAAAATTAATTCACAATAATGGAAATAAATCTATAGACGTTATTACCACTGCCAGACGGCGCACTGGCTTCGATGGTATCTATGCCTGGGGTCGCCCCTGCCGTGTAGGTTACCGAGGCCTGTCCGCTGGCATTGGTAGTTGCAGAGGCAGCACTCAGGTTCGCGCCACTTATATTGTTTTCTATTGTGAAGGATACAGTCACGCCGGATTTTGGATTGCCATATATATCTTTATACGTTGCCGTTAAGGTACTTGTTCCTGTTGTATTTAGCACAGAGTATGAACTTGCCGTTAAGGTCAGAGAAGGAGCTGTTAGAACAATGGGAATAGTTGTAACATTTCCCTTAGGAGTTGTAACAACTAAATCTACAGATCCTGCCGGATAAGCGAATGGAGTTCCTGCCGTGCAATCTGCGGCCACTGTTAAAGTAATTGGTGTGCCTCCTGCATGGTTACTATCGTTAACAGGCGAACCGGCGGATACGCTTGCCGATGCCAAAGTTTCCGTAGGAGTGCCGGTGGTAGCGGGTTCATAATATATATAATTATTGTTTGTGGCTATTGTGGTTCCCGCCGGCATGGGGTTGCCATTTCGATCCATCAACCATAAGCTAAAGTCGTTTACGCAATATCCTCCCATAGCAACATGCATACTACCAGTCATACCATCCCCTACTACTGTATTTCCGTCAGATATTCGAGCAAAAGAATCTGAAAGAATCATAACTTGGCTGCGTCGAACATAGTTTGTTGCCGCGACAGCAGAGGAGTTTTGATCCCATAAACCACTACACGTACCTTGCTTGGATGGTACATCCGAGTAATAACTTGGCAGGGCTGTCCCTGCGGGACGGGTCAGGCAGTCCAAAGTTCCCAAATTTAAAGCAATGTAAGTTTCGTCGGTATCCCATTGGCCGTTTTCGTTGGCATCAATATAAATATCGCCAAGTTCGTAAAAGGTATCTCCAACCTCATAAACATTCTGGCCTGCGTGCATAGTATCAACAAAACTTTCCTCGCCCAGAGAGTAAGCCACTAACGTCACCCGACCATTTAAAACATAAAGTGTGTTAACACCATCGTATAACATTGGTGCCCATGTCGTACCATTCCAATAGGTTGCCTCTACGCCCGGTGTTTCGTTTGTCGGCCTGTAGTTGGAGCTCTTGAATGTAACCCCACATGTTCCGCTTGTAGTTGTGCAGGATGCCGGAACAACTTGCGCTCCCTCGGTAATTAAGTTAATCGCTGTTTCGTCAGGCACGGGATTGCCCAGACGATCCGAAGCGATAACAGTTAATGAAGATGTTGTACCATCGTAAAGCCAGCCTTCGATATTGTGGGTTGTGACGCTAAGCGAGAAAAAGTTTTCGGTCGGCAAACCTGTTGTTATTGTTAAGCTGTTGGATTGGCTCGTCAGAGTTCCCGATCCTGTTACCAATGTTGCTACAACCCATACGGGTGTCGGCACCGTTCCTGACGTAAGACCAACAGTAACATATCCGTCCCCGGTACCGTTATTGCCGGATATTTGGGATGAAGCGGATAGATAAAGTCCACCGGGTTTGCTGGACGGGACGACACTGAAATTTACCGTTTGCCCGTTGACGCCGTTGCCATTGCTGTCCACCACTCTGAATATGACAACGGAACTTGTCTGAAGTGTTGAGGCACTGGCAATGGAAGTGCCGATGACAGAAGGTGTTGCCGATATAAATTGTATGTTGTTGGCGGCGGGAACCGCAACTGTTATCGTGGCGCTGGTGGAAGCACCGCTTACAGATGCCGTGATGGTATCTGTTCCAGTGCCGCAACCTTTATCCGTATAAGTGGAGGTTGCTATTCCCGTTGCAGCTGAGTTTGTTACCGGATTGGTGATGGTCGCTTTTCCGTCCGCAACACAAGGTGAGGTTAATGTCACTGACATAGGCACATTAGCCGCCACACTGTCTATATAAACAGGTATCTGGACGCTGGTGCTGCCGTAAGCGGAGATGGTATTTGATCCTAAAGCAATGGCGCCAAGCGTAACCGTTGCACTGTTAACAGCTATGCCTATCGGCATGCTGGTTACGGATGTGGTTGTCGTGCCCGATGTAACTTGTGATGCCGCGGTAATGCTTGTGGCTCCCGCGGAACTAATGTCTGCTGAATTTATACTGATGGCGGCGACACCGCTGGCGTTGGTTAATGCGGTAGCGGAAGCTGGTGTAAATGTAACAAGACTGCTTGTCGCCGCGAAGGATACCACGGCATTGGGCACCAGCGCTCCGGTGGCATCTCTGAGTGTCGCGTAAGCGATGACCGGCGTTCCATAAGAAACAACATTATCGGGTATCACCAGAGTAATCGAAGGAGTTCCTGTGGTGGAACTTGAAGAGCCTGTAGCCGCTGTTACGGGCATGATGTACGCTGCAGCAGCGCTGTAAGTTCCGTTGGTGAAGGTGGCATAGATAACGTCCTGCCCTGCTGTTGATCCTGCATTATAAGTAATGTTGGCATTGCCGACGGCGTCGGTAACAGCTGTAACAGTTGTTGTGCTGCCGCTGGTGCAGGTACCACTGACGGCATTGCACATCTTTCCACCGCTGTTGTTTATGGAATAATTGAACGTAACTGTCATATCGGGGACAGCTTTACCCGAACCGTCCGTCAAGTTTGCCGTAAGAATACTGTAGTATCCTGCTGCCACAGTATTCGGACTGGCAGCCAAGGTCATTTTGTATCCTGCCCCTGAGGCTGATGCCTGGGTTCTGGTAATGATTTCAGCGCCGAAAGTTTCTCCGGTGGCGGCGGTGCCGACAGTGACGCCGATGATATCCTGCACGGTGCCGGATGAACCACCCGATCCAGCCGTATAAACGGTCGAGAAGCTGCCGCTGGCATCGGTTATCCCGCTTGATGTTTGTAAAGATCCACCGCTGCTGGTCGTAATAGAGAATGTTACGGGCACTCCAATGGCTATATTGCCGGAACAATCCTTCACCGTGACCGTGATGATACTGTTCTGTCCCGCTGTGAGCGCCTGTATACTTTCCGTTAATGTTGCCTGGTATCCCGAACATGTCGATCCTACCGTTCTGGTAATAATGACAGCTCCATAAGCTGCTCCGCTGTTGACGCTGGCCATAACGGTATCCTCAACTTCCGTATTTGGGCTGTTTGTTCCTGCCGTGTAAACCGCTGTCGCTATACCGGTGGCATCAGTGGTTGCGGTAAGGCCGCCGCCAAGGGCTGCAAGTGTGTATCCGCTATTGTTGTTAATGGTATTGTCGAATGTTACGGTCTGTCCGACTGCCGGCTTTCCGGAACTATCAGTTACCAGCGCCGTTATAATGCTGCTCTGGCCGGCTTTCAGCGAGACTGAGGAGGCGGATAGAGCAACCTTGTAACTCCCTGCAGAGCCTGCCGTCCTGGTGACAATAGTGGCTGCCACTGATGTTCCACAGGATGCAGTGAGAGTATCTTCAAGGCTCATTGACGACGAAGCCGAACCTGCTATGTAAATCGCTGTCGCTTTGCCGCTGGCATCGGTAACGCCTGTGGCCGTGGTTCCGGTTGATCCGCCGATGGTCGTCAGGGTCGATCCGGTGGGAATGGTTTGTGATGCGAATCCGAAGGTTACCGTCTGGCCGCTGACGGGAGAACCTGAACCGTTCTCAACCGTGACGGTAAGGATGCCGCTTTGTCCTGACGAAAAAGTAATCGATGATGTGCTAAATGATGTTATCTGGTAGCCTGTGCCGGTCGTTCCTGTTCTGGTAATGATGACAGCTGCCGAAGCGCTGTATCCTCCGGACGCGACGGAGGCGCTGACGATATCCTCCACAGTCGTCCCCGGTGCGCCTGAACCTGCCATATAGACAGTGATAAACTGGCCGTTGGCATCGGTATTTCCACTGGCTAAGGGATATGTTGTGAGGCTGTTGTTTTGTAAAAACGTGAAGCTGACAGGCATGTTTTTAACAGCAGTGCCCGAACCGTTTGTCACCTTTGCCGTCAGAATGCTGTAGTTTGCCGCAGGCACTGAAGTCGCACTGGGAGTCAAGGTTATAATGTATCCTGCCGACGAGCTGGATGGCACTGTTACGGTTATAATAGTGGCTGCCGTGGAGCTGTAGCCGCCGGAAGAGACGGTGGCTGAAACCGTATCCTGAACAACTGCGGCGGTTGAGGAGGCTGTTCCTGCCGTGTAATATGCTATAGCCGTGCCACTGGCATCGGTTGTAGCACTGGCAGTCACAGTTCCATTACTGTTGTTAATGGCAATAGCAAAGTTCACGGTCATGCCCTGTTGCGCATTACCTGAGCTGTCCGAAACTTGTGCGGTGATAATACTGTTCTGCCCTGCTGACAGGGATGGATTACTGGCAGCTACAGTTATTTTATAACCTGGCGTGGCAGTAGTAGAACTTGCGGATCCCGCCCTGGAGATGACAGCAACTCCGAAAGAAGCTCCCGAGTTAGCATTGGCTTCGATGGTATCCTGAACATCCGCAGTCGATGATGTTGTTCCGGCTTTATAAACCGCGATAATCTGGCCGCTGCCGTCTGTGACAGTGCCAAGCGGTGTTAGAGTTGCTCCGCTGGCATCACTGATAAATGAGAATGTTACGGGAACGCCCTGGGCGGCAACACTGGCGCTGGTTACAGTAGCTGTTATGATGCTGCTCTGTCCCGCTGTAAGAGAGTATTGGCTGGCTGACAGGGTAACCTGATATCCGGTGGTAGTCGAAGAAGTGGCTGCTAATCTGGTGATAACGGTTGCTGCCGCGGAGTTTTCGCAGGTTGCCTCAACTGTATCATTGAGTACTAAGCCCGGTGTGGTTGATCCCGCTGTGTAGACTCCGACGGCAATGCCGCCGGCATCGGTTTGACCGCCATTCAAGGTCTGCACAGTTCCGCCGCTCTGATTAATGGTAAAGGCGAAGCTCACGGTAGCGCCGCTGACGGCTGCGCCTGTGCTGTCGGTGACTTTAGCCGTGAGAACACTGCTCTGCCCTGCCCCGAGTGAAGTCTGAGATCCCCCGAATGAACTTATCGTTACGCCAGTATTGGTTGTTGAATTAGAACCAGTGCCGGAACTTGTACTCTTGCTGCCGCCGCAGGCGATAAGACAAGAAAACAGGAAAAAAGAAATAAACAGCCACAATGACAGCGATAATTTAGCATTAATTGATTTTACCATTTTACTCCCCTTTTTAAAGAGATAGATAATATCTATTATATTTACGTTGAGATATTACCAGAAAGGTTATTGTTTTTCAACATTTTTTTTACTTCAGATGCCTTTGTTCGCGTTATCAATTATAACAATAACAAAAAACATTTATTACTTCATCTGTAATCTAAAAATTGCTCCGATCAAAGCTTCTTGATTTTAGTTTGCGTAAGTCTTTCGGCTCGCGGTAATCTTCTTGCAGGCCCCTTCTTTTTTGATCGCCGCTCATCAATATCATTTTTTTTATCTGCCCTGAAGTCGTCTCCCAACGATGAAGAAGTAATATTATTCATGATTGTTTCAAATTCCAAAGATGACAGAGGGGTTTTGCCAAGCCGGGTGATATAAGAAGATATCTCGCGATCAGAAGAAACCACGATAGTGTCTTCCATGGTGTGAGCCGCTATCCGTTTTATAACGTCATCGGCTCTTTCGCCGTGGCGGGAATAAATAATATTAATTTTTCCTTCTCTGTCTCTTCCTTCATCCGCCCAACCGCTTTCCCCGCCGTCAAAAACTACAGTGATTTTATGCGTTCTTTTCTTTTCGTATTCGACAAGTTTAGCTATCAGAGCCCTGCGTCCTTCTTCCAGGCTTCTTCGCTCATAACGACGCAAGGTGTCCGATTGCCGGATTAAGTTATAGCCATCAATTAAAATAAACATAAACTAATACCTTATGTCATTTCGACAGAAGAGAGAAATCTTGCAATCCTCCGCTCAAATCCTGTCAGTTTGGATTTATTTTATTAACCAGATCATCTTTCTTTTCTTTACGCCATTTCTTAATTTCTTTTTCTCTCGATATTGCCGCATTAATATCGTTTGTTTCTTCAAAGTAAACCAAATCATCCAAATTATACTTTTTAGTGAAACCGGGGATCAACTTGTTCTTATGTTCATCAATACGGCGATTCAGACCATTAGTTACGCCCGCATATATTATCCTGTTGTTCCGGTTGGTAAGCAAATAAACGTAGTAGCTTTTCGTAAAGATCATAAGATGCCTCGTCGTTTACACTCCCCGGAATGACATCTTTTTAATTTTGTCACATAAGTGCCGCCTATTCAATAAAATTATGTTGTTTTTTCTGCTTAGGGGTTTTATCTTGACTTTAGCGCAAATAGTTTGCTAGTTTCTGCCATTGTGGCTGTTAATAAATAATTGGATAAGCTGATTTTATCCGAATAAAATAATACTTATTAAAAGGGGACGTTAAAATGGAAATTAAGAAAGTTTGTGTGTTGGGAGCCGGTCTGATGGGCAGCGGAATCGCTCAGGTTTGCGCCCAGGCAGGATATGAAGTAACCATGCGGGATATTGAACAGCGCTTTATTGACGGCGGGATGAACGCGATTAAGAAAAATCTCAGCCGCGATGCGGAAAAAGGCAAAATTACCAAAGAACAGATGGAAGCTGTTCTTGGCCGTATCAAACCCACTCTGGATATGAAGGAAGCGGCAACCGGCGCGGATATTGTTGTCGAAGTTGTTATCGAAGTTATGGCTGTGAAGAAAAAGGTCTATGAGGAGCTGGAAGGAGTGGTTCCCCCGCACTGCCTGTTTTTCACGAACACTTCAGGACTCAGCATCACGGAAATGGCTTCCGTGACGAAACGTCCGGACAAGGTAATCGGTACGCACTTCTTCAATCCTGTTCCCGTAATGAAACTTCTGGAGATAATCTGTTGCTATCAGACTTCCGCCGAAACACTGGAAGTGGCAAAAGCGTGGGGGAAAAAAATCGGTAAGGAAGTTATTGTGGTGAAGGAAGCTCCGGCATTTGTTGTTAACCGCATACTATGCCTGATGCTTAACGAAGCTTTCTACGTGCTGGATGAGGGTTTGGCCTCCGCCGAAGATATCGACAAGGGCATGATGCTGGGATGCAATCATCCCATCGGGCCGCTGGCGCTGGCCGATCTGGTAGGTCTTGACACGCTGCTGCATATCATGGAAGATTTATACAAAGAGCTGGGTGAAAAGTACCGTCCCGCGCTTATGTTAAGAAAACTTGTCCGTGCCGGTAATTTTGGGCGCAAGTCCGGACGCGGCGTTTATGATTACACCAAGAAATAAAAACTGGAGAAAAATTATTTATGAAAACTAAAATTACAGAACTTTTTGGAATAAAGTATCCAATTATTTTATCAGGCATGAGCTGGATAAGCGTTCCGAAAATGGTCGCGGCTGTTTCCAACGCGGGGGGATTGGGAATTTTAGCGACAGGACCTTTCAATGCCGAACAGACACGTGCGGCAATTAAAGAAATCCGTACCCTCACGGATAAACCTTTCGGAGCGAACGCCACGCTTTTGTTTCCGGGTGCGTCTGAAAACGCCAAGGTACTTTTGGAAGAAAAAGTGCCGGTGATTAATTTCTCTCTGGGCAAGGGCGATTGGATTGTGAAACAATCGCATGCCTATGGCGGAAAAGTAATAGCCACGGTAGTCAACGCGCGCCATGCCAAGCGTGCGGAGGATTACGGTTGCGACGGCGTCATCGCCACAGGCCACGAAGCGGCGGCTCACGGCGAACACGTGACCTCTCTGGTTCTGGTGCCTTCGCTGGTGGACGCGGTGAAAGTTCCTGTGATTGCAACCGGCGGCTTCGGCGACGGGCGCGGTCTTGCGGCGGCGCTGGCGCTGGGTGCGGAAGGCATTGCGATGGGCACCCGTTTTATGACGACAAAGGAAAGCCCTTTGCATGATGTCTATAAAAAACTTTCCATGGAAAAAGATGTGGAAGATACTTTATACTCGGATAGATTTGACGGACTTCTCTGCCGTATCATGAAAACGGAAGCTGCCGAAAAAGCGATCAGGAAGGGATTGAATCTGCCTGCAGCTTTTTTCAATGCGCAGGATATCGCCAAACAATTAAAGATGCCTTTCTTCAAACTATTTGTAGGAGTTCTGTGGTCCGGCTGGAAGACCGCCCGGCAACTGGCCTTTATGGCTAATGGTTTCCACGCGATAAAAACCGCCACGGAAGACGGTGACACGAAAGAAGGCGTGCTCCCCGTGGGACAGGTGATGGGTTTGCTTCACGATGAACCCACCGTAGCTGAATTAATGGAAAGAATGGTGGCCCAAGCAAAGAAACAGCAGCAAAAACTTGACGCTCATTTTTCATAAATGAGTAGTAGGCGAATAGTGCATGTTTCAGAATAAAAAAGTTGTGGTGGTTATGCCGGCTTATAACGCCGAGAAAACCATTATTAAAACATACAATGAAGTTATGGCTCAGGGCGTCGTTGACTTGGTTATTCTTGTTGACGACGCCAGTCCCGATGATACCGCGAGAATAGCGGAAAAACTTCCCCTGACAAAGGTTTTTGTGCACGAACGAAATCTTGGCTACGGGGGCAATCAAAAAACATGTTACCGGCTGGCGCTGGAAGAGGGCGCTGATATTGTAATCATGGTGCATCCTGATTATCA
>JBEKJX010000048.1:0-13662 GCA_050011015.1 Smithella sp. | reverse complement strand
CGCTGCTGACGATCAAATTTCCGCCGGCGTCGAGGGCCGCACCCATGGCGGAGGTAATGCCTGCATCGGTAATCGACTGCGACACCGTGCTGGCCGAAGAACACGGGGGGGTGAAGACATTGACGCTTGTGTCTTCTGTCGATGCAAAGAGATCGCCTGCACTATTGAAAAGAATCTGACCGTTGCCTTTTGCTGATCCGTTGTTAAATGCCGCGGACGCGGTGCTTGCACTGGTAAGCGGCGCGTCGAAGATCCACAGGTGCCCCGCATAGTCGCCTGCGGCGAGGTTTCCGGCGTCATCCACCGCCAAACAAGTGACGTTATTCGACGCGATTGTCATCGTCGGGGTCGATGCGCTCGTGATCGGCAAAGTATATTGCAGAATCTCGCCAGGGGATCTGTCGTTACCGACGTACAGGTGCTGCTGTGGTTCGTTGTAAGAAGAGCCGGAGCCGCATGCGGCCAGGCAGATGATGAAGACGATGAAAAACAAGCGAATGATAGATTTCATAAGACCCCCATTGAATTGATAAGAACTTCCTTTTTATTGGCGGAAGTATATTAAGCGCACTCTGGTGTGTCAAGAAGATTTTGGGTGTTTGAAAATAATACATGACTAAAAATTATCAATCCCTCAAAAGAGTGATTTTGCTATTATTAAAGGTATTTATCACTATATGAAGGATTGTATGAACAGGCAGAATTAGAAAAACAATTTTCAGGAAGGAATCAATAAAAATTCTATTTACGAATCGGCAGAATTGTTTGTTACCTACGACTCCACAGTACTGGACAATCTTCTGAATTGAGGATTACAATTTGAAAGGTACAATAAAAGACCACATGTAATAGTAGCGATTCTATGTTTTATTTGGGTGGTTTTGATTTATTGAACTGCTAAAGCTCCTATTAGCCACAGATCTCAGCATCTCTCATCTTTCAGGATAACTGAATAGCAAGCATTGACATTGATCCACCATCAAATCCTTCGATGGGGAAACTTATGAGATCACTTTTTCTGCGCGAACCTGATACGTATAGCAAAGGAAGGTAATGGTCAGGTGTCGGAACAGACATCTTCGCTTCATAACCCATTGCCATGTAGTCGATAAGCTGGTCGTCCTTCCCGGATTTAAGCAGGTTGCGGACTTTTTCTTCAAATTGAAATGCCCAGTCAAAAGCTCCGATGTCAGGATTGTCCCATTCATAGGCTTGAAGGTTATGCACGATGTTTCCGCTTCCCAAAATAAGAATTCCCTCATCACGTAACGGAGCAAGTAATTTTCCGATTTCATAATGAAATGAGGGTGGCTTTCTTCTGTCAATACTAAGCTGCACCACAGGAATATCTGCCCGGGGGTAGATGTGATAAAGGATAGACCAGGCGCCGTGGTCGAGCCCCCACTCTTTGTCAAGCGCCACAGGAAGCGGGGAAAGTAAATCCTGCACTTTTTTTGCAAGATCAGGATCACCGGGCGCCGGATATCTTATCGCAAACAGCTCTTCGGGGAAGCCGCTAAAATCATGGATAGTCCCGGGATGCGTCATAGCCGTCACCATTGTACCGGGAAGGTACCAATGAGCGGATATGGCAAGAATCGCCCTGGGCCGAGGCAGTGAAGCGCCAAGGGCGATCCATCCCTTTGTCCACTGGTTGTGTCGTATAACATTCATAGGATTGCCATGACCGACAAAAAGAGCCGGCATGGATTTCATAGTTGTGGTTGCCATATATTTCTTATATCAGTAGTTACTTTCCTATTCCCAGTTGCTTCATGTATGTCGCGTTATCCCAGAATAACCACTCTTCGATCATGACGCCATTCTTCCAATGTCCCACAGTGCACATGTTGATGGAAAATTTCCTGCCGGTCGGCTGGATAAACTTCCCGTTCCCGATGGGCATGGGCTTGGTGAAGGTTCCCGTCATCACTCCTATAACGGAGGTCCATTCTCCTGAACCGATTTTTACCGGATGAACTTTTATGTTCGTATCGGGACAATACACGAACATCGCTTTGAGGTCTTCGATATGTCTCTCTATCCCTTTTGTAGAATGCCCGTCGGGCCAGTTGACCTTGACGTCTTTTGAATGGCTTTCATGCAGCCGCGTCCATTCCTGATTGCTGAAGACCACAAAATCCAGTTCATCAAAAGTCTTCAGGTGTTTTGCTGTCAACTCTCTCTCATCGGTGAATTTTTTCAGTTCTTTTTTTGTCTCTTCAATCTTCGCTTTCATTTCCGGTGAATAGCTTTCATCCTGCGCACTTCCTGCAAATGTTGAGGGGATTATAAAACAGAAAACCAGAACTGCCGCCATGCCTGCGTTCCAAGTTAACTTTTTCATTCTTTCCTCCTTTTTTTGATTTGAAACTTAAATCCTGTTGATGGTATTGACTATTTCTTTTTGTAAGTTCGACTTAAGAATTCCTTATTTAATAGTTAATTGACTTTTGCTGAAAGCAACTAAAACGACAACGTTAAGGTTAGGGGTCAGGCTGATGAGTTCACTTATATGCTAAAGAAATGTACGCTTGTACGTCTGAAGAATGCCCTTACTGGAATGTAAAGTCAAGAGGGAAATAACCATCTTGACAATAGGGGAGAGCCCTCCCCAATAGTTCTCCTGAGTCATCATAGGCCATCATAATCATTGACAGGCGATCAGTCCTTGATGTAGTTGGTGACGGCAGAATACATTCCCAAAAGCGCCCCCGCATCATTTCAGTACATGGAACTGCGCCGGGGCGGCTGATTGTTTTTTGCAAAGACGAATCAGACGAACAATGAACGAACTCGACACAAGGGGATAGATAATATGGCTGAAATCAGCGTTAATGGTTTTTGTGATCCGGCTTTTGATAAGGTGAAGCAGGCGTTTATTGCCAATTTCAAAAAGGGCAGGGAACGGGGAGCCGCCGCTTCAATTGTTATCGGGGGGAAGACGGTTGTTGACATCTGGGCCGGTTATACGGATTTCTGGAAAAGGCGGCCATGGAAAGAAGATACGCTTGCAAACATCTATTCTACGACCAAGGGCATTACCGCCATTTGCGCCCACCGGCTTATCGAGCAGGGACGACTGGATCCGGACAAGCCGGTAGCCGCGTACTGGCCGGGATTTGAGAAAAAAGGGAAGGAAGCCATTACGGTCCGCATGCTGTTAAACCATACCGCCGGCATGGTTGCCGTAAAAAGACACCTGCCGGGAATGGCCATATACGACTGGGATACAATGGTAAACGCTCTGGAGAACCAGTCTCCATGGTGGGAGGCCGGCAGACTCGGCTACCATGCCGTTACCTTTGGTTGGCTGGTGGGGCAGGTCATTCGAAATATTACCGGCATGTTTGTGGGGCAATTTTTAAAAAAGGAAATTACCGGGCCGCTGGGCCTTGACATTCATATCGGCCTGGATGAGGCCGAGCATCACCGGTCGGCGACCATGATCATGGTGCGGGTGCCGACGATGCACCGGGACTTCATACAGCTCTCCAGAGCAATTGCAACGCACCCTTTCGGCCCGACATCATGCGCCTTCGGCAATCCCTTCAGTATCGTTACCGGTGTCAACAGCCGTTCCTGGCGAAACGCCGAGATCCCCTCCGCCAACGGCCAGGCCACCGCCAGGGCGCTTGCGAAGCTCTACGGCATTCTTGCCAGCGGCGGCAAAGCGGGGAGCATACAGGTACTGTCACCGGGCGCCATACGCCGGTGTTCAGAGGAGACATCCGGCGGCGAGGATGCCGTTCTGAAACTTAAGACGCGATTCAGCATGGGATTCATGCTGAATCAGGATAACCCGTCCGGCAACATGGGTCCCGGCAAAAGAGTGTTCGGCCATCCCGGCGCGGGGGGCTCCTTTGCCTTTGCCGATCCGGATGCCAATCTGGGATTCGGCTACGTGATGAACAAAATGGATTCTTATATTCTGGTCGATCCCCGGGCGAAGCGTCTTATAGATGCGGTGTACGAGTGCCTGTGACGGTTTTTTTCGATGAGTTGTTGTAATCACGACGGTGATGCTGCCGCAGCAGGAACCCTGCAATAATATTTATGATCATCTGAAAGGTTGCATCAACTGTCTGAATTAGAAAAACAATAATTCAGGAAGCCCTACTTGCTGAGATTACCTGCAAATCAGGGACTGTTGTTTTGGAATCAACGCGGGCGTTAAAATATGAGCTGTTCCTGTGGTTGTGATTCATAAAAAATCCTGTTTCTACCGTTCTTTTTTGCCTGATACATGAGCTGGTCAACCCGGTGAACGAAAGCTTTCATATCTTCCTTTGGCTTGTATTGCGAGCAACCGAAGCTCATAGTCACAAATACCTCTTTATCCGGCAGAGGGGTAAAGACCTCTTTTTTGAGTTCATCCTGGATTCTTTTGGCCGTTATAATTCCCTCTTCATTTGTGGTCATCGGCAGTAAGATCGTAAATTCCTCGCCGCCGTAACGATAGGCGGAATCGGTTTCGCGCAGACATTTTTTCACTAAGTGACCGAGTTGTGACAGGACATAATCCCCCTCAATATGGCCATAGGTGTCGTTGAACTCTTTAAAGTTGTCGAGATCCAACATCAGAAGGGTCAAGGGCTGCGCATAGCGGTTCGACCGCTCTATTTCTATTTCAAGCTGAGCGTAAAAATGTCTGGAATTGTAAAGCTGGGTGAGGTCGTCAATTATACTCAGTTCTCTGAATCTTTGTTCACTTTTTCGTAATATATCTTCCGCCCGCTTACGTTCGGTAATATTATGAACAATTCCCGCCGCGCCCTTCAGTTTGCCATTTTCATAAAGATAGCGAACACTCAGACGAATCCATAGTTCTCCCCCGCTCTTTGTTCTGATGCAGTATTCCGCTGTTGTAGAAATTTTTTCACCAGCCTGTAGTTTTCCAAGACGCTCGAACATGTACTTCTGACTCTCTTCTGTAAGTAAATCGTAATAATTCATATTCAGAAGTTCATCTCTTGTGTATCCCGTATATTCACAGAAGACATCGTTTATACTTTTCAGACGTCCCGTCTCATATTCAACCTCATATATTCCTGCCGGAGCATATTTAACAAGCTCACGATATTTTTCTTCGCTTTCACGAAGGGCTTCCTCTGATCGCTTACGATCGGTAATGTTCAATAAAATCCCGTTAAAGACCAATCTATTTTTGTGTCGCGTCGGTGTGGATAGCCCCTGTATCCAGATCATCTTGCCAAACTGTGTGAAGATTCGACATTCAAAATTCCATGTAGTTTCTGTCTCCACGGCCGTCTTAATGGAGGCCAGACATTTGTCCCTGTCTTCTTCATGGATACTGGAAAGAAATAACGGAAACAGAGATTCCAGTTTTGATATATCTATGTTCGCTACTATTTCCGAAAATTCTGCCAGGGGTTCACTAATGTAACTCACTCCGAATTCGCCATTGTCTTTGGCATAGAACTGAAAAATAATTCCCGGCAAATTTTGGGTGATGCCCCGTAATCGTTCCTCGTTCTCATGCAGTATTCTTTCAGTCTGTTTGCGCCCGGTAATATCCATAAAACTTCCCAGCGTGGCGCGTTCCCCTTTATACACGATGGGGGTGATCGTCTCCAAAATCACCATTATTTCATTATTCTTATTGACGAACCGGTACTCATATGGCTCAAAGCGTTCTTTCTTTAAGCACTTTATCGCTTCTTTCCTGACCATGTCTCTGTCATCAGGGTAAATATAATTGAGGGAATATGTGCCGATAAGCTCTGTGTCTGCATAGCCGGTTAGTTTCTGATACAACTGACTGACATAGACAAACTTACCGTGCTGTACGATATATATTCCGACTGCGGCGTTTGATATAATGGTATTTGCCAGATGGGATAAATCGTTCTGCCGGGAGTGGTTTTTCTGTTCAGGTTTGCCTGCTGAGTTTGCTTTGGATGCCATTGTCATTAAACTTCCTCTGGATTTTTATTATGGGCGATCTCTAATAACGTCCAATCAATCTTATTTACTGCTGTTTTTTAACACATATTTAGTTAACATTCATATAATTTTTGTTTATTGCATATTGAAAGATTGAATGAATTGGGGAAAAAAGAAAAAATCTTTCAGGAAGCAAAAGTGCACTTATAAACAAATAGATTGATGAAGTTAGAAAGCCTGAAGATTACAAATGTAATCATGTTTTTTTACGGGATTGTTTTCTCAATCTCTTGTTTAAGCTGATATCCTTTCTCCCGGAATAATCTCAGACAGGCATCTACGACATCAGCATCATAAAGAACGCCTCTATTCTTCTCGATTTCTTCAATGGCGGCTTTAATACCCAGGGATGGCCGATAGGGACGGTGTGAAGCCATCGCTTCCACCACGTCGGCAACGGCCAGAATGCGGGCTTCTAAACGAATTTCATCCCCTTTCAGTTGTCTTGGATAACCGGTGCCATTCATTCGCTCGTGATGCTGGTGGACTATCTCCGCTAATGCCCAGGGAGATTCCACTTCCTTCAGCATTTCGTATCCGCTTCGGGAGTGTTCTTTGACAAGGGAAAATTCCAGGTCTGTCAGTTTTGAAGGCTTGGTCAATATTTCCCCCGGTATGGATAATTTCCCTATGTCATGGATTGTACCTGCCATGCTGATTCCTTCAATGATCTCCTCAGACAATCCCATTTCCCTGGCGATTGCACAGGCCACATCCGCAGACCGGGACTGGTGACCGGACGTATAGGGATCCTTTGCTTCCAAAGCGGACACCAGGACCTGGATGGTTGTCCCTACCGCTTTCTTGAGGCTTTCAAGGGTATGTTGAAGTTTTTCTTCCATCCGCTTGCGTTCTGTAATATCCGTCACCTGTGTCAGGAAATAATTTTCGTTGCCGATGGTGACTTTTGAGGAATTGAACAAGCCATCTCTCAAATCGCCACCCTTCACACAAATCTGCAATTCAAGGTTTTCCACAAATCCTTTTCGACGATATTCGTCCAGAAATATCGCACGTTGTTCGGCAGTAATATAACCGGTATCAATAGAGTTACTGTCCATGAGTTCTTCCCGTTGACGACCCATGACCTTTGCAAACGCTTCATTGACATCGACATATCGACCGTCTTCCATGGCCGTTATGGCCAGGGGAATCGGACTCTTCAAAAAAGATTCGGCAAATTTCTCCTCACTCTCTTTCAGGGCTGTCTCCGCTTTCTTGCGATCACTGATGTCCCGCGTAATGCCGATAATGCCAATGGGTTTGCCATCTTCCGACCACAGGGACGTGGCGTTAATTTCAGCCAGAAAAGTGGTTCCATCCTTACGGATCTCTTCAGATTCATAAGAGAAAATAGCATTGCGGTCATACTGCGGATCAGCAGCTTTCGCAAGTTCTTCTTCAATCACTGCAGCGTTTTTAGCAAACTGTTGAGGTGAAACTACGTCTCGCGTATTGAGTTTCAGCCACTCGCCGACCGTCCAGCCGTGTGTGCGCTCCACCGCTTCGTTGGCGTAAGTGAATTGGCCCGAAAAATCCATCATCCAGATCAAGTCCGGAATGGTATGCACGAGCGTGTTCAGGCGGGCTTCGCTTTCCCTGAGTGCGTTTTCCACCTGTTTGCGGCCGGTAACGTCGTGGGAATTGACGACAAGCCCCTTTATCTCCTTGTCGTCCAGAAAATTCTGATCAACCGATTCCAGATAACGCCACGAACCGTCTTTATGCAGATAACGTTGTATGCCGGGCAGAGGGTTGCCTTTTTTTGTAATTGCGCGTCCGAAGGTAGCCCTGATTTCGTTCAAATCATCCGGATAGGCAAAATCAAAAACGCTTCGTCCGATAAGCTCTGAAGGTTCATACCCCAGTATACGTTTAACCGATGCGCTTTCGTAACGGATGATTCCATCGGCATCCAGAATTGTAATCATGTCCGAAGATTTTTCGATCAGAGACCGGAAATACGCTTCTCTGTGTTTTAAAGCCTCCTGAGCATGACGCAGACCGATGATTCTTTGCAGGTCGTTTGCCAGTAGTTGTATCAGAAGAACGTCATGATCATCATAAACTTCGGCTTTGTTGCCGACCCCGAATATTATCCTGACTTTATCTCCTTCGATAACCGGAACGCTCATGAACCGTTTAATTGGGACATGTCCGTCAGGATATCCCTTCTGATTTGGAGAGCCGGCATAATCATTATAAACGACCACCCTTCTGAAGCGAACGCAATCGACCCAGTTCCCGGCCGATTCAATCGGATAATGCGTTTCATAAGACGCTTTGCAGGTCTTCAGCGTTTCATTATTCCAGGTCGTCAGGATGATGTTCTTCTGATCATCGGAAACAAGATGGAAAAAGCCGATTGTACTGTCGCTGATGCGCACGACATGATCCAAAACGTAGTGATAGAGTTCCTTGTCTGTAAATCCGGCGGCTTTCACATTAAGGTCAAGAAGGAAATCTTTCAGCGAGACTTCTTTACTGAGAAATTTCTCTGCATTTTTACGCCTGGCGATGTTTTTGCTCATTTGATAATTACCGGGGAAATTTTTTTGTTGTCAACTGAATGATTTATAAAGTCAAAAGTCTAATTTTTCGCAACCGCCAATCAGGGGAGAAATAATTGCTAAATGAAGTTGTCTGAAAAATACAAACCACATCGGCCACCCCAAATTTATTTATTATGTTACCGCAATCAATAAGCAAGTTCAATGAATAAATTATCTCAACCGGAAATAATTTTAACCGGAAACATTTTTATAATAAATATTATTCTATACACGAATTCATGGCAGGAGGAAGAAAGAAATAAAATTCCGGATCCCGAATCGGCAGAATTGTTTGTTACAGCTACAACTGTTCAGTAGTGAACAGTTTTTAGAATTGAGGATTACGGATTGATCTTCCCCCGAAAAAGTGGACACTCCACTACGTTACACGCGCATTCCTTTCAAACTCAGCGGGCGAACAATAATTCAAGGCAGAGTGTCTTCTAACACGATTATAAAATATTTCAATATATTCGAAGATACTCCCATGAGCTTCCCGCCTGGTCTGGTACTTCTCAAAATAAATAAGTTCCGTCTTCAATGTATGGAAAAACGATTCCATCATAGCGTTGTCGTAACAATTTCCTGAAGAACTCATGCTCTGAATAAAACCATATTGCTCCAGAAGATCCCGAAACGCATAACTGGCATACTGAGTTCCCCGATCTGAATGGAACATAACTCCAGCTTCCGGTCTCCTCTGCCGGAGTGCTTTGTGTAATGCATCCGCAAGCAGCTCATGGCTTAGTTTGCTATCTATCGACCATCCAACAATCTTACGGTTAAAAACATCCAAAATGGCGGCCAGATATAACCAACCCTCTCTTGTCCGAATAAAGGTAATGTCAGAAACCCATATCCTGTTAGCCTCATCTGCATAAAATCTCTGATTCAGCAGATTATCTGCCACCAAAATGTCATGCTTGTATTTTGTCGTTGCCTTAAACCTGCGCTTTGTCTTTGCTTTGATCCCATTGTTCTTCATTAACTGAGCAATACGATTCTTCCCGTAGGGAATCCCTTTATCTTTTAGTTCCGCCGTCACCCGGGGGCTACCATATGACCCGCGACCCCTTAGGTAAGCTTCCTTAATATGAATCAGCAAACGCTCATTTTCCTTCCGGCGTATGCTACTGATATGCTTTGACCATTTGTAATAACCGCTCCGGGAAACTGCAAGCACCCGGCACATCTTCTTCACCGCAAATTCGGAACGGTATCTCTCTATAAACTGATATTTTACTTTGGGTGTTTGGAGAAGATGGCCAAGGCTTTTTTTAGGATCTCCTTCTCCTCCTTTAAATCCGCATTCTCACGCTGTAGCCGCCTAATCTCTTCATCCGGTGACTTCAGATGACCTTTCCCCGGAAATGCCTGTTCCATATCTGCCTGATACTTACGACGCCACTGATGAAGCTGGTTCGGATGGATATCCAAATCCCTGGCTATGTCACCAACTGATCGCTTCCCCTCATTCATCAATCGTACTGCTTCTAACTTGAACTCCTTGTCAAAATACCGATGCTCTTCTCCCTTTGCCATTACACACCTCCTTGTTCTTTTTATAATTGAAACTCTTCGGTGTGTCCACTAAATCGGGGGAAGTGCAGATCGTAACGCTGACGCAGGGTTTGTTAGGATAAGAGTTTGTGCACAGCGACCCATTCACTGAAACAGTAAGACGGTTATCGTTATTATCAGCTTGCAACGTCAATAGCGTAGAGCCGGTAATGCTTCCTGACGAAGCAGTTATCGTTGTTTGGCCGGCGGCAAGCAAAGTAGCAAGTCCATTGGAACCGGAAGTGTTGCTGATTGTCGCGACATCTGTATTTGAAGA
This sequence comes from Smithella sp., assembly GCA_050011015.1. Classification (GTDB taxonomy): domain Bacteria; phylum Desulfobacterota; class Syntrophia; order Syntrophales; family Smithellaceae; genus Smithella. Next base: position 3,306 of record JBEKJX010000048.1, on the reverse strand, counting down.
ACTCCAGGTCACGGAAGTTGTTAAATTTTTTGTAGTACTGTCTGAATAAGTTCCGGTTGCAGTGAATTGTTCTGTTGTTACCGTTCCCGAAAGTAGTATCCCTGGGTTTGCCGGTGTTACGGCAATAGAGGCAAGTGTTACAGCGGAAGTGCTTGTACTGCCGCCGCCTCCACCTCCACCGCTACATCCGCTGTAGCTTATTACCAGTAAAGAAATCAGAATAAAAAAGAGAAGTTTATTTAATTTCATCAACATATACTCCTTGCGGTATCGAGGCCGGCAAGTAAGCACGGCCCTGCAAATTTCTCATATGTCCCCATTTTTCCACAACAACATTATCAGATTTTACCTTAATGTATTTATGTCCATGCTGCCGTTTTACATTACTCAATGCCTTCTGATATTCGGAAGTATAAGATCCCAGTAGAGGTGTCAGGTCGGGATAAGTCAGACCGTTCCATGCGATACCGAAGACAACACCTGAAGGTGACACGTATTCCCGGACCGTTATTGTTTCAGTCTGAAACACATGAACGCTGTATTTTGAAGACGTTATCGTGGAACTCCGCACCGCCGAGAAAGTCTTCTTATTTGCCGCTACTGAATCGGCTGATTCTCCAAGAGTGGCGTAAGCCTGTTGGGCAACAAGAAAGATTAGCGCAAGACTAAAACCTATTAACAGACCTGAGAGTTTTCTTGTTTTCATGATGGTTATATCCTTCCCGATTTCCAAAGATGCTGATGAAAGCACAAAAGGAAATATCAAAATATTTTTTTGGAAACACATTATTTATATTGTCAATTGCTATTTATCTTTCTCAAATTTTGATTTGTCCGCGCCGCAGACAGGACACGTCCATGTGTCCGGTAAATCTTCAAATTTTGTTCCGGGGGCAATGCCGTTATCCGGATCGCCTTTGACCTCGTCATAAACGTAGCCGCACACACTGCAGGTATAACTGGCGGAAGTATGAGAAGCAGCGGGAACTTCATCTTTTACATAAGTAGGAGCTGTTTTCGGTGATTTACCTCCCTTGACCTTTTGATAATAAGCGTAAGTTAGGGGCTCGGCATCATTTATTACATCGCAATCAACAATGTTGCCGACGAATATAGTATGCGTGCCGCAATCTAATTCTTTTTCCAGTTCAACTTCTATATAAGAGATTGTATTTTCCAGGACAATGGGCACTTTAGTTGCTCCTGTTTTTATTTTTACATTCTGCAGTTTGTTGAAATCGCGCCCGCTCTTAAAACCGAAATTGCCAATAAAAGTCATTGGCGTTGTTTCAGAAAGAATCGAGACGACAAATTTACGACTGAGTTTTATGAATTCATGGGTGTAATTTTGTTTGTTTATGCTGATGGCGACAGTCGCCGGATCCGATGTGACCTGGAACATGGAGTTGGCAATCTGACCGTTAAATTTACCATCTTGCCCTGAGGTAACGATATATAGACCATAACTGATTTTATGAAGGGCGGATCTGTTCATTTGTTCTCCTTTGTGCGATGTTTTTGTGTTGACGTTTATAACTCAATTTTGATTTTGGCGCTATTAATTTTTATAGTGAGCCCCATATTGATTTGGTATGTTTTTCAGGGGATTTTTTCTTTTGACAAAAGAGTCCTTTTCCTATAATTGACTCAAATTATAATAAGTTATAATTAAAATATAGCTTTACAATTTCCTGCCACGGTTTGTAGTTTGAGGCATTCAAAACAATGTGGAAATAAATTTTTTATCCGGAGTTCGTTACATTATCCACAATTTACGGAAAGAGAATAAATATCATGAAATATCAGGAGTTTATAAAACGCGATCATTTTAATTTTGAAGAAATTCTAGCTTTTTCTTATGGTAAGTTGGTTACCGATCCTCCCGAACATTTTGATGCGAGACTTCCGGCGCCTCCCTTTCTCATGATTGATCGCATATTATTGATTGAAAGCGATGGCAAGAAAGGTAAAATAATAGCCGAACAAGATATCAGGCTGGACGCTTGGTATTTTCAATGCCATTTCCATGGTGACCCGGTGCAGCCCGGATGCCTTGGTGTGGACGGGATATGGCAGTTGCTTGGTTTTTTCTGTGTCTGGAATGGTTCGCTGGGGACGGGCAGAGCGCTGGGGTGCGGCGATGTTGCGTTCAACGGCCAGATCCGTCCATTCAACAAATGTGTCCGTTTTGAAGTTGATGTACGGCGTTATTCGCGGTTAAAGGAATCAGGTGCGAGCATAGCAATCGCTGATGGTCGCATTTATGTGGATGATGAATTGATTGCTACTGTCGGGCAGGCTCGTACCGGATTGTTTAAGAATATTGCCTATAAAGATTACCCGCTTCGTTCGAAAAATTCTATCGGCGGAATCATGGAAAGGTAATAAATCAGATCGTTTAGACAGGTTGCAAGACTTTGCTTATAATTATCATCAAATAATCTTTATCATATATTTTTTACAGGAAATATATTGAGTATAATAAAAAAAGCAGCACTTTATTTTGCCCGGAAAGGATTTTGCAGGGCGGCGATAGATGAACACGCTGATCTGAGCATCTTTAAGGAGAAACTTTCTGGCACCGTAATTACCGGTCTTGTTATAATTTTTATTAGTTACCTTCTGGGCATACCTGCCGTATTTATAGTAGGAGGCATTGCCGCCTGGCTGAAAAACCCGGCGTTCGGAGTTATCGGAATTCCTCTGATTTACGGTATTTCCTGGCTGCTTTTGATGCTCGGTATTTATCTTGCCGGTCCTCAATATGGGAAAGCGCTTGGCCGTTGGAGCGTACGGGTTATACTGGAAAAAATTCTTGGTGATGAAGCTAAAACGTCCAGATCGATACACATGGAAGATTCGAAAAGCGACACAATAAAAAATTAAAAAGAGCTGGAAGCTCTGGATGAAAACAGGAGTGTTAAATGAGTCAGATTGAAGAGATGACAGGTGAACTTAAAGTTAAAATTATCCAAACACTGGGGCTGATTGACGTTCGGCCTGAAGACATCAAGGATGATGCTCAACTTGTGGGCGGCGATATGGGAATTGATTCCATTGATGTGCTTGAATTGGTGATGATGATTGAAAAAGACTATGGCGTTAAAATCGAAAGCAAAGAGCTGGGCGTTAAAGTTTTCGCTTCCGTGCGCGCGCTGGCTACACACATTTCCAAGAATCAGAAAAAAGGTTAATTTATCGCTTACGCGAAAGAATTGCCCGTTAGCGTTTTATGCGTTTTCGTTTCTATTATGAAAGTACTGCTAATTTCAGCAAATACTCTGCGAATTCCCTATCCGGTATATC
>JBEKJX010000047.1:0-14069 GCA_050011015.1 Smithella sp. | reverse complement strand
GGATACGGACGAATTCCCAATGCCGTCTTGCAGAACCTCTGCGGTAAGAAGCACCTGGGCATCCACACGGAACTGATCACGGACGGCACTATTGATCTGATGAAGAAAGGCATCATCGACAACTCGAAAAAAAACGTGAATCCGGGGAAAACCGTTACGACCTTCTGTATGGGGCATCAGGCAACGTACGATTACCTCAATGATAATCCGGCCATCGATTTTAGGACCATCGACTACACCAACAATCCGATGATCATAGCCCAGCATGACAATATGGTGGCCATCAACAGCGCTTTGGAGATCGATCTGACAGGACAGGCCACAGCCGAATCCATCGGCGGCATTTTCCACAGCGGCGTAGGGGGGCAGGCGGACTTCATGCGCGGGGCTGTTTTATCCAAAGGCGGCAAGGCGATTCTTGCCTTGCAATCAACGGCTGCCTGCGAGGTTGTTTCCCGGATTGTTCCGTGCCTGCGGGAAGGCGCCGGGGTTACCCTGACCCGCGGAGATGTTCACTATGTTGTGACGGAGTATGGAATCGCGTATCTTCACGGGAAGAATATCCGTGAGCGGGCCATGGAACTCATTGCCATTGCGCATCCCAAATTCAGGCCGGCCTTGATTGAAGAAGCCAAAAAGCGAAATATGATCTACCGCGACCAGCATTTCATTACAGGAACCAGAGGAGAATATCCCGAACATCTGGAATCTCACAAAACGACGAAGACAGGCCTCAATATTTTATTCAGACCGATTAAAATCAGCGATGAACCCCGTTTGAAGGACTTTATCTATTCGCTGTCGGAGCAGAGCCTTTACCGCCGGTTCATGTCTACCAGAAAAGATGTCCCTCACGAAGTATTACAGTCGCTGGTGATTATTGATTATACGGCCGAAATGGCCATCCTGGCTATTGTGCCCAAGGGGGAAAACGAAGAAATCGTCGGTGTCGGCAGATATTACATTAACGGATCAACCCATACGGCGGAAGTCGCTTTTGCCGTCAAAGATAGTTACAGCAATAAAGGAATAGGCACGGAGCTATTGTCCTATCTGACATATCTTGCCAAGCGTCAGGGGCTTTTGGGCGTAACGGCCGAGGTCCTGACGGACAATTATCCGATGCTGCACGTTTTTAATAAAGGCGGTTTTGATCTGGAGAAGAAAAACGTTGTCGGAGTTTGGGAATTGAAGATTACATTCCGGGACTAAAAACGGGCTTACGTCCATAAAAAATATATTCAGGCGGTCGAGTCCATCACTTGAGGGTCAGAAATATGCAAAGGAGGGTCAGGTCATTATGCAAAGATTCATGCTAAAATCAAAAATTCACAGGGCGACGGTTACGGATGCGGATTTGCAGTATGAAGGCAGCATCACCATTGATCTATTATTAATGAAGAAGGCGGAGATTCTGACCTACGAGAAAGTGGCCATTTATAATATCAGTAACGGCGAGCGCTTCTCCACATACGCAATTCCCGGTGACCCGGAAAGCGGTGTTATTTGCCTTAACGGAGCCGCAGCGAGAAAAGCCGCACGCGGCGATCTCATTATTATCGCCACGTATGAATTAGTTGAGGAAGAAGAATTAGGCGGTTGGATTCCGTGCTGCGTTTTCGTCGACGAAAATAACAGGATTAAATAAGTTTGAGTGTTTTAATAAGGTGTTTTATGGAGGAAATGTTTTTCATGCCAAACACCCTGTAATAGCGATGATACTCGATAAAAGCGGAACCGTTTGAACAGCTGAAGCCGGAGATTAAAAATATCTGAAAGAAAAGTGTTTCCCGTAAAGGAGAATAACAATAAAATTCGGAAAGTGATGGAGGATTGGACAATGTCTTTCAAGTCAGGGATAGGTCGGGATAAATTATTGCTAAATTATTTTTTTATTCACTTAGCAATTCCCCTCTGTAACAGCCATTGTTTGTCAAGTAAACAATTCCGATTCTTTTTTTATAAAACAAACGGCAAAAAATAGTTGTGATTATTATTTTACGATTTTGGCATCTTTTTTAAAAAAGGGGAAAAGAATTATTTCCCATACTCTTTTTCCGCCTCTTTATTGGAATCTTTAAGTAATTTATTAAGATTTCCGGGAGCTTCTTTGGTTTTTTTGAATAACTCCTTACTGTCTGTTACAAAGCTCTTGCTTTTGTCCTTTAATTCCTGGACGCCTGCTTTCATGAGTTGAACTGTGTCTTTAACTTTATCGGGCATTTTACCAGGGTCCGTAAAGTAATAATATCCGGAAACGGCAAGCACGACAAACAGCAATATTAAAAATAATTTAATCAAACTTTTAAACATGAAAGTGATGAGCAATATTGCGATGAGGATAACGCCTATTACAAGCACTGACGGGTGTGCTGATATATAACCGGTAATTACATCCATTATGCAATCTCCTTTAAAAAAATAAATTTAATTTGTCCTGCTTTTATCATGAAATATTATTATTTAACAGTGAAATATTGGTTTTAGGACTTGCTTTTATTAAATGAACATAGTAATTAAAATAAATAAATATTTTATGAAAAATGTGCATGGATTGTCCGCGAATTTATCTGTTGATTATCTTCTGTTTTTCCCGTATTTTAATCCCATGATGAGCCTGTGTGCTATTGCAATCGAGGGTACTGGCGCGAATAAAAAATATTTCAGGTAACTTTTATGAAAAGATCGTCCATAGATAAAAACAGACTGGAAACACTGCATGATTTGGAAAAAAGACTTGCATATAGTTTCCACGATATAAATCTTCTCTCCACCGCCCTTACTCACCGTTCTTATGTCAATGAGAACCAGCAACTGTCTGTTTCCGATAATGAAAGATTTGAATTTTTAGGGGACTCTGTTTTAGGTTTATGCGTAAGCGACCTGATCGTTAAAAAATATGTTAATTCTCCGGAGGGCGACCTTACCAAATTCCGGGCCGCCCTGGTTGGCGAAAAAAATCTGGCAGGGCTCGCGCGTGATTTGCAGATTGGCGATTACCTTTTAATCGGCCGGGGCGAGGATAACGCCGGGAGCCGCGACAAAGATTCTTTTTTGGCTGATTCTTTTGAAGCAGTTGTAGCCGCCATATATCTTGATTCCGATTTTAACAACGTAAGAACTATTATAACAAAATTGATCGAACCGCTGCTGGGAGATGATGATCTGTCTTCCGACTATTCCGACTATAAAACTGTCCTGCAGGAGCTATGTCAGAAAAAATATAAAACTGTTCCTATATATATGGTCACTGATTCTACCGGCCCGGATCACGATAAAATTTTTACGGTAAAAGTAATCATAGTGAACAAACTAACAGAATTCGGCAGCGGCAAAAGTAAAAAGGACGCCGAAAAACAAGCTGCACAAAATGCTTGGGAAATACTACAGGATGAAGAAAAATAATCATGGATCTGAAACGAGAAGCAATCCGTTGATTATTCCCATCTTTATCATGAACAACGGATGTCCGCATCGTTGCATCTTCTGCAATCAAAAAATTACTGCCGGAAATTTTCCTCCGAAAATAACAAAGGAGTTTTTCGACTCAACAGTTACTTCTTATCTGTCCAGTAATAAAGATAAATCCAGAAATGTGGAAATTGCATTTTATGGCGGAAACTTTACGGGAATTAATCCGGATTATCAGGAGGAACTTCTTTCCCGGGCGTATTCTTTTATTCAAAAAGAACTTGTTCATTCCATCAGAATTTCGACAAGGCCGGATTATATTTTCAAAAATAACTTAGCGATATTAAAGAAATACAATGTTACCACCATAGAAATCGGCGCACAGTCTTTTATGGATGAAGTGTTGCAATTTGCTCAAAGGGGTCATGACTCAGCCGCGATAGTCAAGGCCATGACAATCTTGAAAGACCATGGTTTTCGGACGGGTTTGCACCTTATGGCGGGCTTGCCCGGGGATACAAAGGAAGGATTCATTTATTCTCTGGATAAAACAGTTGAACTAAAGCCTGATACTGTAAGAATTAATCCGGTTATTGTTTTTAGAGGCACAGCTCTCGCGGAAGAATTCAGGAAAGGGAAATATAGACCGCTGGAACTTTCTGACACCGTCGAATTATGCGGACTTGCGTGGAAAAAGTTATCTCTGGCGGAGATTCGCGTAATCCGAATCGGCCTGCAATCAACTCCGGAAATGGAAAAAGACGGCGCCGTCGTGGCAGGACCAATTCATCCGGCGCTGGGAAGTCTTGTTCTTTCTTCTGTTTTTTATGATTACACAATCAAACTTCTGGACAAGATTTCTCCGGACATTAAAGAACTTCACTTTAATTTATCTGAACGTGATATATCCATTTTTCGTGGCCTGAATAATGTAAACATATTGGCAATAAAAAAGCTTTACCCCCGCACAAATATAATTGTAAGATCATTTGAGGAGCAGCAACGCGGCGCGATTTCCGTAGACGCCGATTCGGTGGAATCTTTTACCATAGAAGTTCCCGGGTTTAGCCGGTAATTGCCGCCGGCAATTTGGTAATCCTCATATCGTTTGATATAATATTGACATTCAGGAGATTAGTAATTTGTTTAAATCAGGATTCATAGGCATCATTGGCCGTCCAAACGTGGGCAAATCCACATTTTTCAATGCTGTCATCGGCGATAAGATTTCGATAGTCGCCGATAAACCGCAAACAACAAGAAATAAAATTACGGGCATAAAAAATTTCCCGGACGCGCAGCTTATTTTTCTGGATACTCCAGGCGTTCACAACCCCAAAACACCGTTGAATCGTGCCATGGTGAAAACCGCACGGGAAACGATCGGCAATGCCGAGATTCTGCTCATGCTGATCGAGGCCAATTCGGATGTTCATCATGATGATCTTATTTTAATTGAATCACTTGCAGGGGTCAAATGTCCCGTTTTTCTGGTCATCAACAAAATTGATCTTGTCGAAAAGAAATATCTTTTGCCGCTCATAGATAAATTCCGCACACTCTATGATTATCGTGAGATTTTTCCGGTTTCGGCGCTCAAAGGCGCCGGCATTGCCGATTTAGTCACAGCCATTAAAGATATTCTTCCGGAGGGGCCGCAATTATTCCCCGAAGATATTTTCACCGACGCGACCGAAAGGTTTATTGCCGCCGAATTTATCCGCGAACAGATCATGCTGCTGACCTCACAGGAAATTCCTTATGTCAGCGCGGTAGAGGTTGAGTCATTCAAAGAGGATGAGGGAAAAAATATAATACGCATTAACGCGACAATTAACGTCGAAAAAGAATCGCAAAAAGCGATTATGATCGGTAAAAAAGGCGCCATGTTGAAAAACATCGGCACACAATCCAGACAGCGTATGGAAAAACTCTTCGGAACCAGGGTTTATCTGGAACTATTTGTGCGCGTGAAAAAAGAATGGACGAGTTCAGACAGGATGCTGAGAGAATTCGGTTTACTGAAGTGATGATACCATGCCGCATTGAATGCCTAACTTTGTTGGCATCGTCGTCAGCTTCCTCAACGTATGTTCACATCGTCTGCAGAGCCTCCTCCTTGCCGCCTCGTTATCCATTCAATGCGACATGGTATAAACAGGATTATATATTCATTAATGTTATTAGAGGTTACATAATTTAATGCAGGTAAAACCCGTAATCGCCATTGTTGGCCGGCCCAATGTAGGCAAATCGACGCTTTTCAACAGAATTGCCGGAAAGCAAAAGGCTATTGTAATTGATGAACCGGGCGCCACCCGTGACCGCAATTATATGGACTGTGTTTTTCAGGGTAAAGCTTTCACCTTGATTGATACCGGTGGATTTGAGCCGGCGTCGGAAGAAAGAATCCTCGTGCAAATGCGCGAACAGAGTAATCTGGCTATTGAAGAAGCGGATGTCATTATTTTTTTAATGGACGGAAAAGACGGGCTTACTCCATCGGACATTGAAATTGCCAGGCAGTTGCGCGGCAGGAGCAAGTATATTTTCTATGTTGCCAATAAAGTGGATGGAGACCGCCATCAGGAAATGCTCAGCGATTTTTACCGGCTTGGGATTGATCAATTCTATCCGGTTTCCGCGCAACACGGTCTTGGCGTCGATGAGCTTCTGACCGCTGTTACTCATGATTTTACCGAATCATCAGAAGACAAAGACGATCAGGATGATCAAATAAAAGTCGCCATAGTCGGCAAACCCAATGTGGGAAAATCATCGCTGGTCAACCGAATTCTGGGCAAGGAAAGAAGCATTGCCAATCCCACTCCCGGCACAACACGCGATGCCATTGACATGCCGGTAAAGGTGCAAGGCAAGAAATATCTGCTTATCGATACGGCGGGAATCCGCCGAAAAAGCAAAATCAGCCAGACTTTGGAAAAATACAGCGTCGTTCAGGCGCTTAAATCAATTAACCGCTGTGATATCGCGCTGGTATTAATTGACGCCGAGGAAGGATTGACTGATCAGGACACAAAGATTATCGGGCTTGCCTATGAGCGGGGCAAGGCCTGCATTATCGTTGTAAATAAATGGGATAAAATTGAAAAAGATAATTCCACCGTGGGTAAATTTGTGGAAGATATCAAGGATAAAATAAAATTCATGGACTTTGCCCCCATTATTTTTGTCTCCGCGGTTACAGGGCAACGGGCGCCGAAGATATTCGACCTGATTGATGAAGTTTACAGCCAGTACACAAAGAGAATAGGCACATCGCCGCTAAATGATATGCTGGAAAAATCCGTAAGGAAAAACCCGATGGCGCGTTATCAAAACAAACAGATGCATATATCTTACGCCACACAGACGGATATCAAACCGCCTACCTTCGTCTTCTTTGTCAGCAATAAAAAAGGAATTCATTTTTCTTACGAACGCTACCTGATGAATCAAATCCGCGAAACATTCGGCTTTGAAAGCGTTCCTCTCAAACTCGTCTTCAGGAAAAAGAGATAATCTCCAATAAACAGGCAAAAAAAATAATAATAAAATTGATTTGTAAATCAATTTTATTATTATACAACTTGTATTTATCATCGGTGAATAATCAATAGAAATCATCTTCATAAATAATGAGCGGACAGTATCTATTATCAGCATACGTTAAACCCCGGCAACTTCCCAAAACGGCTACAAGCGTCGTCATTCCAGCTATTTATGCCGCCGGATTAGGGCGGCAGAATTCAATAAACGTCTATATTTATTCACGTAAAGAAAAGAAAAAAGGGCATGAAAATAATACTTGCAAAATGCAACTATCAGGAGTATATTGGTTGCAAATTGCAAGTATTGAGGTGCCGCATATGAAAAAAGAAGAATTATCAGCGCTGCTCTATGAAATTCTGGATGTCATCTATCTTTTTCAAAAAAAGGAGGAGGGGCTTTTTGGCGTAAGCTGGCAGGAGATATATCTCTTAAAAAAGCTCATGGATACCGGTTCGATGTCCGTGGGGACGATAGCTCGAAATCTCAGAAGCCCGTTATTCGGGGCAAGCCGAATAGTGTCCAGGCTTACAGGTCTTGGTTTGGTTACGAAGAAACAGGTCAGGGAGAATAAACGCCTTGTGAATGTAGAGATAACCGGAACAGGAAAACGGCTCCTTAAAAGGGTGGAGAATTATCAATTTAAGCTCATCACTAAAAACATAACCGTTTTGAAGGCTGAGGAACTTGAGTCTATGTTTTCTGGTTTGGTGAAACTCAGGGCTCTTCTTGCTGTTTAATACGGAAAAATCTAAAGAGGGAAGTCAAATGGATTTAAAAGCTAAACGATGTATTGTAAGCGGGGCGTCTTCCGGCATCGGCCTTGCCCTTTTAAAGAGCCTGGCAGCCGAGGGCGCGGAGGTCTTAGCCGTTGCACGTCATATTGAACCCATACTAGCCGGGAAGATAACCGGCGTTAAGGCATTTTCTGCCGATCTTTCCAATAAGGAGGGTGTCGATGCACTTTTTGAGGCGGCGGTAAAAGAACTTGGGGATATTGATATCTTTATCGCCAATGCGGGTTTTGCTTATTGTGAACGAACTGACACTCCTGATTGGAATCATATAGAAAGGATATTTGAATTGAATGTAGTTTCTCCCGTCTACAGCCTCGAGAAGCTTCGCGCCCTGAAAGGTAGTAAATCCTTCTTCTTTATAACCACCGCAAGCGCGATGAGTTTCATGTCGCTTCCGGGATACGCGATCTATGGCGCCACCAAGGCGGCGTTGCGAATGTTTAACCTGACGGCAGCTTATGAATTATCACCGGGCCAGACGATAGCGACAATCTACCCGGTTGCAACGAGGACAAATTTTTTTGACAGGGCTTCTACGGAATATATGCCCTGGCCAAGTCAGGATGCAGGGAAGGTGGCTCGTGCAATCATAAACGGAATTAAAAGAAACAAAACCAGCATATTTCCCTTTCCTTTATTTAAATTAGTAAATGCCGTCTTTACCGTTTTGCCTTTTGCAAAACGGTTCTATCTGAAGAGAGAGTGGCTCAAAACCGGACTTCATAAAGGAGGGATAAAATGAGCAAAGAATATCCAGGTAATACTTTATATCTGACCGATCCTGATAACAGCTCTATTCGCGTGCCCTCGAATCCCGCGCCCTGGAATCTGGTAGGCAGGGGCTGCATGGTCCTCTATAAATTCAAGAAGGAATTTCTGGAAAAGAGGGCTTTTCTTCCGAAAGAGGAAGGAATAGATATAGCCGGCGGACTGGGAGCTTTGATGATTGTTGATTACGAAAGTTCCGACGCGGGTCCCTATTCAGAATTGCTATTTATTCCGGGAAAGCTTCATATCAACGGGGGACGATGGCACAGGATTACAAAAATCTATGTTTCCACAATGGATAGTGTTCTGAATGGAAGAAAGAATTGGTCTATCCCCAAGGAGTTGGCTGATTTTAATTTCTCCAGACATGGAAACATTGAGGAAGTTGAGGTTTCAACGGGCGGCAGGATTTTTTTTCGCGCGGGCATGAAGGTTTGGGGTCCGCGCTTTCCCGTGAGCACCAAACTCCTTCCCTTTCCCCTTATGCAGGGAGAAAAGGGCTCCTATCTGAATACGAGTTTCAGCGGTTCTGGCTGGGGGCGTTTCGCCTCTCTTCGCAGCATTGATGCAGATCAGGATTTCTTTCCCGATCTCTCGCTTGTGAAGCCCTTGGCAGCGGTTTTTGTAGATCCCTTTAAGATTGTCTTTCCCGAAGCAAAAAAGATGGGGTCTTGATATTGGCAACCCGCAAAGGGCATCGAGCTTGAATTCGTAAGCGACCAATTACCTTGACTTGCAAATTTATATTAATAAGCCTCCATTACCGAATCTCTTTTCGAAAATGGAGGTTTATGAGTCAATGCGCCCTTTTTATGATGCGATCCGGCGGTCAATGTTTTCTTGACATACAAAACCGTTCTTCCTATACTTCTTTTCAAATACCGGGGGGAGGGAGATAAATATGAAAAGCGATACCTTTACCTTTAAAACGTCGGACGGGATTCAGATATTTACTTACAAATGGATGCCGGATGAAGCTTCCGCTGTTAAGGGCGCCGTTCAGATAGCACATGGAATGGCGGAGCATGCGGCCCGATATGAGCGCTTTGCCGATGCGCTGACAAAAGAGGGATATGCCGTATACGCGAACGATCACCGGGGACACGGGAAGACCGCCGGCACACAGGATGCCGTCGGTTATTTCGCGGATGAAAATGGCTGGGAAAAAGTTGTGGAGGATATGCACACACTGACCGGCATCATAAAAAAGGAATGTCCGAATAAGCCGTTTTTTCTCTTTGGTCATAGCATGGGTTCATTTCTCTCACGCCACTATTCTATGCTTTACGCAAGTGAGCTTTCCGGGCTTATTCTTTCCGGCACGGGCGGTGATCCGGGCGCGATGGGTAAAATCGGTCTTTTTATCGCGAAAATGGACGCCCGGATGCACGGGAAAAAAGCGAAAAGCGAAATTATGAACAAACTCTCCTTCGGCGCATTCAACAGCGCTTTCAAACCCAACAGGACCGAATATGACTGGCTTTCACGCGATAACGCCGAGGTTGATAAGTACATCAAAGATCCGTGGTGCGGAGCAGTCTTCACAGCAGGTTTTTTTTGTGACATGCTGGGAGGCATAAGCTATATCAACAAAAAGGAAAATATAGAGAAGATACCGAAGACCCTGCCCATTTATATCTTCTCGGGTGCGAAAGACCCCGTGGGCGCTAATACAAAAGGCGTGACTCAGGTATACAATTCGCTGAAAAACTCGGGTATCAGCAATATAACTCTCAAATTCTACGAAGACGGACGACACGAGTCGCTTAATGAAATTAATCGTGGTGAAGTATTTCGGGACGTAATTGCCTGGCTTAATAATCGCATCTGACAGCGGCGCTCAAAGGACATTTTAGAATTCACCGGCGGAGGGTTGTAAAGATATTATGGGAGAAGATAATATCAAAGGTAATAGTTTCATAAAGAATCGGATAGGCCGCAGATCATTTCTAAAAACAGTTACCGCATTTCTGGGCGGTATAACCGTAATGAACTGGAGTTTGTTTCCATTTAAAGGAGCCGCGGCCTCGATACTTGGAAACAACAATCAACGAAAGCTCATCTTCGTTGCCATTGACGGCCTTCACCCGAAATATTTAGGGCTGGATGCCGGGGGGCTGCCGGGCGGCAGTGAAGGCAACTGGCTGATGCCCAATATCAACGCCTTCCTGAAAAAGTCATTATGGTATAAAAATGCCAGGTCATTTCTTCCCGCGGCAACGGACATGAATCATTTAAACGCGTTGGCAGGAACATCTTCCGGGCAGAGCGGCATTATCAGCGTTTGGGCACAACCCACCGGATGGGATGAGAACGGAGAAGCCGTGCTGACCCGCACCAGCATGTCTTTTGCCAGAGATGACAAGGGCAGGCCGGTGGATACTCTCTTCCGGGCATGGAAGCGGCGCCGGCCTGAATCCAAAACCATGCTTATTACGGGCAAGGAATGGGTGGGTGAGATGTTCCGTGGAAACGGGGATACATTATCAGGCATTGATATTCTGGTAACAGGCCCTGACCATCCCGACTATTTGAAAGCTCCGCAAAAGGAAAGCTTTGCGCATCCTGACACAGACAAGAATGCGGCCTGTGAGCCGGAATCGGGGCATCTCGGATTTTTCGGGAAATCCATGAGTCCAAGCAGCGTCATGACACGGCTCTTTACGGGTCAGGGCGGCCTGCTGACCTCGCATATGGAGGATTTTCCAGATCATTTTCCGCATGACAGATGGATCGTGGATTCAGCTTTGGAAATATTTAAGCGTGAATGTCCCGATATGGCCTATATTCTCCTTGCCGAGTGCGACGACGCGGGGCATGTCATCGGGTCCGCATGGGATCCGTCGGAGTTTATCAATATCGATCCGCCCTATGAACCGCCGTATGGATGTGAAAACAAGCCTGAATATCAGCTGGTCAGCAGCCGCAACAAGCTCCTTTTCAAAGAAGCGATCATGGATGCGATCCGCGATGTGGACATACAGTTCGGGCGTCTTATAGACGGATTAAACGAGCAGGGTGTGCTCGATAACGCGAATGTCATTCTCCTGAGTGACCACTCCTCGGCGAATCATCTTTATACCGAAGATTTTTCCTCCACCGATTGTGTGGGTATTCTGGAGAGAGCGGGAATAATCGAAAAGGGCGATACACCGGAAAAGAAGGAGATGTATTCCTTCAGCGTGAGCGGCTACGGGGTTATGTATTGGCGGGAAAATAAGGAAAATGTCGCCAGGGCGAAGGAAGTATTATTGGCTCACAGGGCGCTTAATCCCCAGACCGGAAAAGAAGAATGTCCATGGTGGGTTTTGGACCGGTCGGATATGAAAAACGGTGTTAAAGAAGTGTGTCTGCCCGGTGAACTCTATCATAACTACTACGTGGATGTTGATAAGGAAAAGACCCTCATCTGGCCTGATCTCATTATCCTGGCGAAAAACGGCTGGCAGATTCCTGTTTATAATGGACAGATTCCCAATATCGGTATGAAAGCGCCAAAATGGTCGCCTCCCTGGCGTATTTTTAATGGCGGTCACGGATCGGTGGATACACTTCCCATTGTTGCCGCGATATCGATACCCGGCGGGAAGAAGGGCACACATGAAAGACATATCCGTATCGCGGATCTGGGGGTTACAGCCGCCGCTCTGTCAGGATTAAAATTGAAGAGCACCACTGTCGGGAAAGATTTAAGCAAGGATCTGATTTGAGAATGATGATATCCCTGCGCTGCTTTTTTATCACGCAGATCGGGAAAATTTAAATTAGTAACAGGAAATTATAATGAGTATTCTAGAGGAAGATATCAGGAATTTTTTAAGAAATCAGGGTGTCGGGGTAATCGGTATAGCCGGCCCAGAAAGACTCGATGGCCCTCCCTCTCTTGATCCCGCCTATACAATGCGGGGGGCAAAATCCATAATATCTTTCGCCATGCCCATGAATGTGGATGCCATATATGATTTTTTATCCAAGAAAACTCCGGTTACTCATAACACCGATCAGCTGATCATAAATCAGAAAATCCACCACATAGCCGGGCGGCTTGCGGATTATCTGAATAAACTGGGTCACCGGGCCCGCCCGGTTCCGACAAATAACACCTATCGCCGTTCGTTGGACGTATATTCCACGCATCCGAGTTTTTCTCATCGCTTCGGAGCTATTGTCAGCGGCATAGGAGGGCAGGGGATGTCCGGCAATGTCATGACTAAAGAATATGGAGCGGCCGTCTATCTCTCGACTGTTGTGACTGATGCGGTTCTCAAAAGCGATCCCATGCTTGAGCCTGGATATTTTATCGATCGCTACTGCAAAAAATGTCTTATCTGCGACAAGGCGTGCCCGGCAAAAATGTTCGAGATGGAAAAAGAAGAGTATGTTCTCCTAAATGGCAAACTTCATCCGCGGGGAAAACGCAGGAGTATAGATTTGTGCAATGCTTCCTGCTTCGGTCTTCACAGTTTGTCTCCGGATAAAAAATTTTCCAGTTGGGGACGGCACTGGATAAGTTCCTGGGTGGGAAAGGAGCCTGATCCGGGGAAGGAGAATATCAGAAAGAAATTGCTTGTAAAAGGGGCGTCGGTGGGCGATTCCACAGTACGCTATAAACTCATTCACAGCATCGGTTCTAAACTGCACCCCGAGGAATGGATAGACCAATGGAAGATCGTAAAGCGGTATGAAGACCTTCCGCAGGACGAACTGGAACAGCGGAAAGTGCAGGCCGGTCTTATAAAAAAATATCTGGGGATTTCTATTGAAGATCCGAATGTGCTCACATGCGGACAGTGTGCGCTCGTATGCGGGCCTGATATCAAAGAATCGGCGAAACGGTTGAAGCTTCTGCGCGAAGGAGGAATTGTCGTGCCTGGAAAGGACGGCAGAACCGTTGTGGTGAAGGATTTTGAGGATGCCCTGAGAATCCGCAAACAATATCCTTTTAGAATATCCCGTTGGCGTATGATTTCCGACAGTCTCCAATCAGGCGTGTTATGGATGTCGCATTATTTCGGTATCGAACCGAAATCGATTTTTCAAAACCGGATTTATCAGCGTAAGCTGAAGCAGGAAGTTCAAAGAGTTAAATAATGTGATTATCAGGTTCTACTGCTGGAATTAATACAACGTTATAGTCATCGTGGTAAAAAGAGCTTGATTTTTCAATGGACCAAAACGCCGTAACATCATGCTTTCTATGAGGAAGCCGGATGTGCCTTCTTAAATATTATTCGCACAAACCATTATCAATAAAAATATAGCTTGACTATTATCCGCAATTGAAGTAAAATATTTTCAACTTCGGATAATTAGAAATAAAGATGCGAAGGAAAGAGTTGGATTTAGACATTTTGAAGCACGTAGGTTAGCCACCAGGTACTTTAGGGTCTTGGTGGCTTTTATAGTTCTATCATAGTGCTAGTTCGACTTTTGGAAATTCTAAGAAAGGAGGATATGCATTATGGCACAAGGTAAAGTAAAGTGGTTCAACGAACGCAAGGGTTTCGGCTTCATCGAGAAAGAAGAAGGCGGAGATGTTTTTGT
>JBEKJX010000046.1:0-14444 GCA_050011015.1 Smithella sp. | reverse complement strand
ACCAGCACAATTGCGGATCGTTTTTATTTTAATCAAATTCCGCAATAGTGCTTCGCCTTCCGGCCAGGGACCATGACCGGAATCCAGATTGATATGACCGACAGCGCCGGCATTAACAAAACAGCTTCCCCAGTGTCCTGCTAGTCTTCGCGCTGATTTCAATGTCATGTAATGATCATTTTCGCTGCCAACCAGAACAGAAGGGAATGGAATTACTTCATGCGTGGCAAAGCGACGCAGCTCTTCCGGGACATAGGCAGACCTTTCCACATCGGGCGGCGCAACCAAAATCGCACTCTGTATTTGGCCGATATTTTTACGATATAAATACGACCAATGCGCCACGATAAGACAACCCAGACTGTGAGCGATAAGGACGGTGTGTTCTGAACTTGCCATAACAGCGGCATTCAAGGTATCTATCCATTCGTCAAGATCAGGCTTTGTCCAATCGCGCTGTTCGACGCGCTCACAACCGTATTTTTCCTCCCAAAGAGTCTGCCAGTGACCGGGGCCGGAGCCATTTAATCCCGGAATAATAAGTATTCTCATAATGTTAATCCAATATTTTACTCAACTATAAATTTGGCGGCCGGGGGAGGAGTCGAACCTCCCTGTAAGGAATTTGCAGTGCCCCTGAAACCCGGTCTCCTCCCGACCACATCCAACACACACAAATTTATTTCTGTGATCCTTAATAGTGCGATAATTGTTTATGCTGTTACCAGCCCCGACCTGCCAAAAGTTGCGCAGATGGAATTTGCGATATTTCCAATCCCGGCATGGCATCACCAATAGCAATTGACGCTTCCAGTATCTTTGCCGAATCATTGAAGTAAGCCGTTGCCTTGACGATAGCCCGCGCACGTGCTTCAGGATTTGCAGATTTGAATATCCCCGAACCGACAAAGATGCCGTCACAACCAAACTTCATCAAAAGGGCGGCATCCGCCGGTGTGGCAATACCGCCGGCGGCAAAATTAACCACCGGCAATCTTCCCAATTCCTTGACCTTGAGCGCCAGTTCATAGGGCAGACCGTTTGCTTTGGCAAAGCCGGTGATTTCTTCCGTGGGCAGTCCCACCAGAATCCGGATTTCACGATTGATGGCCCGTATGTGACGCACGGCCTCCACAACATTGCCTGTTCCCGCCTCTCCCTTGGTGCGGATCATGGCCGCGCCTTCGGCGATTCGGCGCAACGCTTCGCCCAAATTGCGGGCGCCGCAGACGAAGGGAATCGAAAATTTATTTTTATCGATATGGCATTCCTCATCGGCTGGTGTCAGCACCTCGCTCTCATCAATGTAATCTATTTTAAGAGCTTCGAGAATCTGCGCCTCCACAAAATGTCCAATGCGCGCTTTGGCCATCACCGGAATGGTAACGCTTTTTTTAATTTCCGTGATCATCGCCGGATCGGACATCCGCGCCACACCGCCATCTTTCCGGATATCGGCGGGAACCCGCTCAAGTGCCATGACCGCAACGGCTCCCGCCTCTTCGGCAATTTTAGCCTGTTTGGCATTTGTTACATCCATGATGACGCCGCCTTTGAGCATTTGCGCCAACTGAACATTCAATTCATATCTCTTCTCATCCATTTCATTGCTCCTTAAAGAGCCAGGTCGAAAGATACCTTTCGCCGGTGTCGGGAATGATTACCACGATCAGTTTTCTCGCATTTTCCGGCCTGCGGGCAACTTCGAGTGCTGCCCAGAGCGCCGCGCCGCTGGAGATTCCAGCGAGAATTCCTTCTTCACGGGCCAGACGCCGCGCGGTGATTCCGGCGTTGTCGTTTGATACTTTCACGATTTCGTCAATGATATTCTTATTTAAGACAGCAGGAACAAATCCCGCGCCGATTCCCTGAATTTTGTGCGGACCGGGTGAACCGCCGGAGAGCACAGGCGATGCCTCTGGCTCAACCGCAATCGCCCGGAAATCTTTCTTTCGGGCTTTAATGACTTCGGCAACTCCTGTAATCGTCCCGCCGGTGCCGACGCCGGACACCAAAATATCAACTTTGCCGTCCGTATCAGCCCAAATTTCTTCAGCAGTTGTTTTGCGGTGAATCTCGGGATTTGCCGGATTTTCAAATTGCTGCAGAATAATTCCGCCCGGTGTTGTTTCTATAAGTTCTTTTGCTTTTTTGACAGCGCCGGGCATGCCTTCCGCTCCCGGTGTAAGAACTAATTCCGCGCCGAAGATCTGCAAGAGCTGTCTGCGCTCCAGGCTCATGGTATCCGGCATGGTCAGTATCAGACGGTAACCGCGCGCAGCAGCGACAAAAGCCAGTGCAATGCCGGTGTTTCCGCTGGTGGGTTCGATGATGACGGAATCCTTTTTCAGGGTGCCCCGTTTTTCGGCATCTTCGATCATGGCTATACCGATGCGGTCTTTAACGCTGGACAGGGGATTAAAAGACTCCAGTTTTAATACTACCCGGGCTCCAATTCCCGCGGTCATTCGATTTAAACTAACCAAGGGCGTACGGCCGATGGTTTTGGTAATGTCTTGATAAATACTCATTTTGTTCTCCTTTCGTAACCAGCAAATCACGAAATGTATTTGCCGGCGATAATTTTGAAATTTAATTTCTCAACACAAATATTGCGTCATTTCACATTAGATTTTCGCCAATGCGGCATCCAGCGCTTCGAGGATATCGTCAATATGCTCAATTCCGATCGACAGCCGAATTAGATCGGGCGTCAACCCGCCTTCCCGTTGTTCTTTTTCCGAAAGCTGTGAATGGGATGTGCTTGCCGGATGCAGAATAAGGCTTTTGGCATCTCCGACATTTGCCAGATGAGAAAACAAATCGATGTTTGAAATAACTTTTACCGCTGCATCATATCCTCCCTTCACTCCGAAAACAACCATGCCCCCATATCCATTCTTTAGATATTTTGAGGCTATCTTGTATGTCGGATCGTCAGGCAGACCCGGATACCGAACCCAGGTGACTTTCGGATGCTTCTTTAAGTGATTGGCAACGGCCAACGCATTTTCGCTGTGACGCACAATGCGCAACGGCAATGTTTCAGCGCCTTGTAAAAATATCCATGCGTTATCCGGTGAAAGCGCTGCACCAAGATTTCTCAGCGGTACTGTACGCACACGCAGGGCAAACGCGATCGGCGCCAGCGGCTCCGGCAAATCGAGCGCCCAGCGTAAACCATGGTAATTGTTATCCGGTTCTGTGAACAGTTTATGTTTTCCGCCCTTCCAGTTGAACTTTCCAGCGTCCGTAATGACGCCACCGATTGCCGTGCCATGACCGCCGATCCATTTCGTTAATGAATTGACAACAATATCCGCACCGTAATCAATGGTGCGCAGCAAGTACGGCGTAGTGAAGGTTGCATCGACAATCAGCGGAATGCCGTGTTTATGGGCAATGTCAGCCACTTCTTTTACATCCGTAAAATCCAGTACCGGATTGCCGATGGTTTCGATAAACAAAGCGCGTGTTTTTTCAGTGATTGCTTTTTCAAAATTTTTCGGGTCATGCGGATCGACAAATATTGTATTAATGCCCAGTTTCGGCAGAATGGCTTCAAACTGCGTATACGTTCCACCGTACAAATTATTTGCAGAAACAATTTCATCACCGGCTTGGGCGAGCGTTATGATCGCGTAAAAAATCGCCGATGTGCCTGATGATACGACAACCGAAGCTGCGCCGCCCTCTAATTGCGTAATACGCTCTTCCAATATGGCATTTGTCGGGTTTGTGAGCCGCGTATAGATATTGCCCAATTCTTTCAGACCAAATAAATTCGCCGCATGTTCGGTGTTCTTAAATACGAACGATGATGTCCTGTAAATCGGCACCGCCCTCGCTGTAGTTGCCGGATCGGGTGTTTCCTGCCCGGCGTGAACTGCCAGTGTTTCCAATCTTCTTTTTGTCATTTTTTATTTCCTCCTTAATTTAATTTGTTTAATTTAAATAAAAAACCGTCTTCTTGTTAAGCTGCATGAGCAAAAGCACTGATGTAATCCCGATTAGCAGCATATTCTTCAAGGTCAATTTCCTGAAAAGATGTTCTCAGCTCAGGAAACTGTAAAAAGAGATATAATCTCTCGTTTTCATCAGAATCTCTGTATCGTGTTAAAATCTCTATTTCTTCCTTCATGACAATTTCCCCTCCATAGATAATCTAATTAATTGTTAATAAAAAACCCGCCAGCCGGAATGTATTCGTAATTCCGAGTGGTGGGTTGTCTTCGTGACTATGATAATTCAGTGCTACATGAACGAACCTCTCCCTTCCCGGGAATTTCGTATTTCCATGCTACAACACATTATTAATGATAAGTTATTCAGTTTTATTAATTCAAATTTTAAGTTCATAATTAAACCATTCTTCAAATATCGTAATTGACAGCTTGGTGCTGTTTTTTATCCTTTTGTCTTTCTACCAGCGAGGCAAGTGTTGTCTTTTTCAGTAAATCAGTCAGAGCTTTGGAAGTTTCGCCCCACAAATCGCGGGCAATGCAAAAAGAAGAACGCTCGCAGGTGGCGGGTTTTTTCACGCAATCAACCATACAAAGCGGTCCCTCTACAACTTCAAGGATATCCTTCACGGATATCTCATCGGGAACTTTTGCCAGTTCGTAACCGCCGTGCGCTCCCCGTGTGGCATTAATTAATCCCGCTGATTTTAACGGATTAATTACATGCCAGAGATATTTTTCCGAGATATCCTCTCTCTCAGATATCTCTCTTAAAATAACCGGACGTTCACCATAATGGGCGGCAAGATCTAACATAAGCCGGACACCGTAGCGTCCTTTGGTCGAGAGTTTCATAATTTATTTAATCTCCACTAATTCTATTGAAATAGTAGATATTATAATTAACAGTTAATGTCAAGAAAAAAATTAAATTTTTTTATTTTCGATGGATTTATTTAAAAATAATTAAATAATTCAAAAGTTTAGAATGTGCAAGAACATCATTATTCCGTATCTATTCTATCTGTTGAACGTTACGTTTTAACCTTGGCCCCTGCCCGCTACCCATGGTGCGACCGATATTGATTATCCTCATGGAAAGACAGGAAGCGCAGGCCTCGGAGGTTTCATTGATACAGGCTTTGTTGGGATAGATTTCATACATCACCCGATATTGCGGCGGCGTCAGGTTGGGCATCACGATATTGGCGCCGCGCATGAGACCGAGTTCACGGCCATCGGCTTTGTTGAGACTGGCGAGCGCTGTTGTGCTGGGAATGTTCGCTTCCGGGCAAACCAGGCGTGTCAGGGCAATGACTTTGTAGGTCATTTTCTCGGTATTCGGCACTTGATCTACTGAAGCATTTGGCAAACACTGCCCCAGCGGCGTTTCGGGATGAGGAATGAATGGGCCGACGCCGATCATATCGAGATCCAATTCACGAAACGCCAAGATGTCGCTGGCCAGGTCCTTGTACGTCTGGCTGGGAATGCCGATCATTATTCCGCTACCCACTTCATAACCCAGCTTTTTCAGGTTCTCCAGAATGGCAAACCGGTCCGATGATTTATCACCCAATGGCGGATGAATCCGGTCATAGAGTTCCCGGTTGGAAGTCTCGAAACGGATGAGATAGCGATTGGCCCCCGCCTCACGCCAGGCAATCAAATCTTCATCCGGCCTTTCCCCAAGGCTCAGAGTAACAGCCAGTTGCGTTTCGGCTTTGATTCGCCGGATAATATTGACCATCCACTGCCGTGTAATGCCGTAGTCTTCTCCCGCCTGCATGACAACGGTGCCATAGCCGAAGCCGACGGCCCTTTGAACACAATCCATGATTTCTTCTTCGGTCATACGATAGCGTTGAATTTGACGATTGTCGGCGCTGATGCCGCAATAACCGCAACGACGGGCGCAGATGTTGGAAACTTCGATGAGGCCGCGCAGATGAACCTGATCGCCCACGTGGGCGATACGTGTTTCGTCGGCGAGGCGCCAAAGAATTTCCAGTTTCTGTTCGTCTTCTTCACGCAGCCAGTCAATAATTTGTTTTTCATTCATACTCAAATCCTGTTTTCAACCCAGACGATACTTATCCCATTTATCGCGAGGTTGTCTTTGTGCTTTAAATAGAATCGAATTCCCGTCAGGATATGTTGTTTTCTTAATCTGATAGGTTGGCTTTGTATCCTGACTGTGTGCGACAATCATTTCGCCGATGGCCGCTTCCCTTTCCTTGTCCAGATGTCCCACGGCCAGAATCGAAGGCCCGCGAAAATCATCCGGTTCAAAAATACTCTGTCCGTCTTTGGCCAGCAAGATCAGGCGTTCATTTTCTTCCTGATTGCGCGCTAGAATAATCTTGAGTTCAGGATACAACCGGTAGTGACGGCCAAGAGTCAACAAAACCAGATCGGTTTGGTTGTAATCGGACGTGTGGGCAAAAAGATCACGCAGACGCGCGGCGATGACTTTGTCGGTCAGCAGGCAACCGCCTGCGGGACAGGGATAATCTGTTACACCCAGGTTCTCCGCCAACTCAAATTGAGGTTTGCGGCCCCGGCCTGAAATATTGAGCAGTTTATCCCGATCTACAATGCCTTCGCGTTCGGGAAGCGTCGGTTCGAAATGCTGTGCTGAAAGAGGCCGGAGAATTAGGTCCTGCAATCCGCTTTCCTTTTCGATTAAACGAATCGTATGTCGCTGTTGGGACATGGGACGTTGTCCGAGGACCTCTCCTGTAATTACAAAAGATGCACCAATGTCAGGCATCATCTCTTTAACCTTACGCAGCATGTAGATGCGGCAATCGATACAGGCGTTCATGGCGCTGCCGTGACCATGCGGAGGGTTTTCCACCACCTTGATGTAATCCATCCCCTTGTGAATGACATGAATAGGAATAGAAAATTCTTCGGCGACTTTGCGCGCGTGCATTTTACAGCCGGCAGTTTTGGGTGAACAGTTGCAAAAGATGCTCGTAAAATGGACGGCTGTTACATCGATGCCCTGATCAATCATCAACTTTACAGCCAATGTGCTGTCCAGACCGCCGGAAAGAAGGGCAACTGCTTTTTTTAAAATATTCATATTAATTTATCCTCTTACAATATTCTGACATCATTTGTTTGTGGATAAAAAATGATTGCATAAATTATATCACCGTACATTCGACTTCATATAATTCGTGTTTTTTATCACATCTTGGACTGTGTGTCATCCGGAAGTCTTTATAAGGTAAAAAGATAATAAACTGAATAGTATCTACGAAAGTTCCTGTGCCACCAATTAAGCGAATTTCCTTATCTGAATAAACAAAGCTTTTTTATCTTAACAGATGGTTGACGTCTAAACCACTGTCAGACATTATTAATCAATCGCTCTATTTCCTCGCCGTATAATTTCAGTTTTCTCTGCGATAAATATTTTTTAGGATTTTCAGTGTCCTGTGCGAGGTCCAGTAAATTTTTATCCGGTAAAAACATGAATATAGCGCGATTTTCCTCTTTTGCCCGATGAAAACGCCATATATAGAGCTTTTTAAACAACTCTTTCTGCACTTGATTCAAACAATAGTAGCCCTTGATTTTTGTGTGTCCCTGCCGGTCAAGTCTTTTTTCCCGCCAATTGGTATCGGCAATTTTGACAAAAGCTTCCGCTGCAGCATCTTTTAAATCTTTTATAGTCAGCTCCTCGGATTGTTTTTTATAAAGCGCCGGAAGATATATAACATCCTGAACCGCGTACTCCAGTTGTTCTTCAGTCAATGGCCGGATATCCCAACGCGAACGCTGTATTTTTTTGCTTTTTTTCAACTCCACGCCCACGAATTCCTTAATCATTTTTTCCAGCGAAAGCTGCTGAAAACCCAAGAGAAGTGCTGCCCGATGTGTATCAAAAACATTTTTGAAATTAAATTTATAATCTCTCTTGAGAAGTCGGATATCGTTATCCGCGGCATGAAGAATTTTGACAATGCGCTGATTATCGAAATATTTTCCTAAAAAGGACAGATTCAGATTTTCCAGAGGGTCAAAAACATAGGTTGTATTTCCGGCATGGATTTGAATTAGACAAAGTTTTTCCTTGAAATAACGAAACGAATCATATTCCGTATCTATGCTTAAAACTTTAGCCCGTTCAAAATCACTGATAGCGCGCTGTAAATATTTTTGTGTATCAACAAAAAGCCATTTTACTTCCATGCGGAGCAATTTAACCGAAATACGAATTTTATGCTACGAAAATAATTAAAAAGAGACTTCCTCAATTTCGATGTCTTTATCATTCAGACAATGATACAAACATCATGCGCTATCTTTACCGCCGCTCCAGTTAAATATTGTTTTTTTCATTCTAACCTTTTTTATTTATAAAGTGATGCCTTCACCGTTATTTGATCACCATCGGAATTCCCGCGACCATAAGTATAACTCGTTGGGCGCTTCTGGCCAGGGCTTGATTGGCCCAGCCCAGAGCATCGCGATAGACGCGCCCCAGCGAGTAGGGTGGAACAATGCCCATGCCGACTTCATTGGAAATGAGCAGCCACTGACCGCCAAGCCTGTCATGCGCGGCGATTAATTCATCAATTTCTAAACTTATTTTTTGCATAACGGCTTCAATAGGGGTGTTTTCCGGCAACGAAAGAAGTATATTGCTAATTAACAAAGTAATGCAATCTACAATCACTATATCGGCAACAGGCGCGGCGAGATTACTCCCAAGATCGTGCGTAAGTTCGAGCGTTTGCCACTCGGCCGGTCGCGAAGCCCGGTGGTTATGTATACGCTCGGTCATTTCATCGTCCCCGGCAGTAGCAGTGGCAATAAAAAGAACGTTTTTCCCCGCTTCGCGCGCGATTTTTTCGGCGAAGGAACTTTTTCCGCTACGAGCCCCACCCAGAATTAGCGTTATTTTATCGATGGGAATTTCAGGTTTCATATCTGTTTCCTTATACCATATTTTATTTTATCCGGCGCAGGAAAAGCCGGCGGAAATGATTTCTTTCATAATTGCTTTTATAGCCGCGTAAGAGGTTAAAAAATCATCATCGGAAAATATCTCAACAGTAAGCACACCACGATAATCGGCGCGGACAAGTTCGTTTAATATAGCACGCAATTTTTCCGGCGACACATTTGTCAGCGATTTGTGGTCGCGCCCGACAATGCCATGAATGTGAATAACACACGTGCGCGGCAGGGCATTGCGTAAATACGCGACCGGATCATGATTATCAAGCCATAAATGTCCAACATCCACAGCGCGGCTGACGGCTATTTGCTCCAACACCGGCTCGTAGAAATCCAGCGGGTAGCCTTCCAGATTTTCAACAGCCAGCTTCTCTACACTACCCGCCCATGCACCAACGATTTTCAGAGATTGGACCGCATGTTCCTGCCAGCGTTGCATGATATCGGTCGTTGCGCCGTTTTGTACAGATTTCCCGTCCAGGTGCAAAACATAAGCCCAAGGGTCAAGTTCACGGGTGCAGTCAATCACGCGTTTAGCTTTTTCGAGTGAAACGTGGCGCGTGGAACCGTCGTTTGCCAATCGCAAATCCAGCGGCAAGTGGACGGTGTAGGTAAGATCATTGTCAGCGGCAATCCTGAGCAGTTCGGCAATCTGTTCACGGCTGGGAAGGTTATTTGTGCCATCGTCCACTTCGAATAGCACCAGTTCCACATCCCGGACTTTTCCGGCAAGATATTGAACATTGGGCAAAATATCAGCAGGAATAATGTATGAAGTTGTGCCCAAACGAAAAGGATATGTATTCATTTCGCTCCCAGGGTGAAGGTCAACAAAACAACTGTTTCGGTTACCTCAACCAGCATGCCGAATACGTCGCCGGTCACGCCGTTGATACGGATTTTTGTCAACCTTAAAACGGCAATAGCAGCTAACAGAGCGGCCAGAACAGAATATAAACCCTGCTTGCCCAAAAGACATGCAATACCAAGCGGCAGAATCGCCGTGATAAAAACGGCGCTACGTTTGAGTCCCAAAGCAAAATCAGCTCCCATACCGTCATTACGCGCAAGCGGCAACAATCCGGCAGGCAGGATGAACCAGCGGCTGATTGTTGCCGCAAGAATAATACTAAAACCGGGAGAAGCCTTGAGTGAACTCAATGCCGCTGCTTTGGAAAACAGCAAAAGCAATAAC
This sequence comes from Smithella sp., assembly GCA_050011015.1. Classification (GTDB taxonomy): domain Bacteria; phylum Desulfobacterota; class Syntrophia; order Syntrophales; family Smithellaceae; genus Smithella. The sequence continues at coordinate 4,310 of JBEKJX010000046.1, read as the reverse complement.
CCGACGCAACCAAATGTTCCCAGATGTGGATCTTTCATAATTTCCAGCCGCCGTTGAGGCGTGGCCGAAGCAAATAAGCTATCACAACAGTCGGCCAATCCGTCGAGATGCAACCCACCAGTAAGGACAACCCACGCCAGTAGAGTCAGCACGCCGACAATTAACGGCGGGAAATATAAATTCAGAGCTAGCCAAACCAGCCAAGTCAAACCGCCAACAACAATTCCCACCAGAGGAAACCATATTCCGGCGCGACCGCTATCGCCGGGAAGCCAATCTTGCGGCATTCCGAACGGCAATGTGGTCAATAAGCCAAAGGCCGTACGCAGGTTACGCATAACTCTCCTTTCTTCCCCCACTCACCTAAAAATTAAGACCGGCGCAGTTCACTTTTCTTTATCGCTCACACCGGCTTCTGCAAACGTTGCCATTTCCCTGAGTATTCGGGATGCGGCCTCAATCAAGTGAAAGGCCAGTACCGCGCCTGTCCCTTCTCCCAGGCGTAAATTCAAATTCACCAACGGACTCAGACCCAGATATTTGTGCATGGCCTGATGACCGATTTCCACCGACTGGTGCGAACCAAAAAGGTAATGGCGTACATCCGGCACCAGACCGACTGCGATCATGGCGGCAGCAGTCGAGATGAAACCATCCACCACGACGGGGATACGGCGTGACGCAGCGGCAATCATCACACCGGCCAGTCCGGCAATTTCCAGGCCGCCGACTTTACAAAGCACATCCAGCGCATCGTGCGGATCGGGTTTGTTCAAAGCGATGGCCTGTTCGATTATCTGAACCTTACGCGCCAAGCCGGCATCGTCAATTCCCGTTCCACGCCCCGTTACTTTGACAACCGGCAATCCGGTCATAACGGCGACAATTGCGGATGAAGGGGTCGTGTTGCCGATGCCCATATCACCGGTGGCAATCAAATCGATACCTTTTTCGGCAACCTGTGCCAGAATATCCATGCCGCAGGTTAGCGCCTGTTCGGCCTCCTCTCGTGTCATGGCAGGCCCCTTCGCCATATTGCGCGTTCCGCGGGCAACCTTGCGGTGCAGGAGTCCCGGCAGGGATTGATCGAAATCGGCGGCGACGCCTATATCTACAACTGTTACGTCCGCACCGGCCTGGCGCGCGAGCACATTGATTGCAGCGCCGCCGTGCAGGAAGTTCAACACCATTTGCGGTGTGACTTCGGCAGGAAAAGCGCTAACGCCTTCCAGCACAACGCCATGGTCAGCAGCCATAATAATCACTGTTTTACGATCAACTTTGGGGCATGGATCGGACTTCATGCCGGCCAATTGGATAGAAATTTCTTCCAGACGGCCAAGACTCTTCGCAGGCTTCGTCAGGTTGTCTTGTCGTGCCTGAGCCTGTTTTGCTGCACAAACATCAATCGGAGGAATAATCGGATAGTTCATAGTGTTTTCTTTTACCTTTCATATGTTTTTTTTGCTACAATATTAATTTGCGACAAATACCGCAGCGTAAAATCATTGTTCGGGATATTTAATATCCGGATGAAAAAATAAAGCCATTATTTCAATGGCATCAAAAATACGGGGCGATGCCCTGTTAATCAAATCCGCATCTATCGGACAAATTTTATTGTTTTTTACCGCCGGTATTTCTCCGAATTTCTGCCAATAATTTTTTACCGATGCATACTTTTTATCGTTGACCATCGGCGCAAAAACGATTATTTCCGGCGATGCCGCTATGACGCCCTCAGCACTGTAAACAGGATAGCGGGCGGTATCATGACCTGCAACATTAATACCTCCCGCCCGCTCAATTACTTCATTGATCAACGTTTTGCTTCCCGCTGTAAATAAAGGTTCCCGTCCAAGCTGAAAAAAAACACGTGGTTTATTTTTATGGCGTATTTGTGCAGTGATATTGTTTAATCTCTTTTGAAGTTTTTCAACCAGTTTCCCGGCGTCCTTTTCCCGATTGGTTATTTTGCCGATTTGTAAAATGTTTCTCAGAACGCCGTTGGTATCCGCGGGGTTTATTACATAGACCGTCAACCCGAGTTTCTCCAGTTGTAAAACGGTATCCTGTCTGTTGCCATCAGCGGTAGCAATGATCAAATCCGGTTTCAGAGAAACAATCTTTTCTATGGAAGGATTGGTAAATCCGCCTATTTTCGGTTTTGTGCGTGCTGCCGCCGGCCAATCACAAAAAGTGGTTACACCCGCAATATTATCGGCGAGACCAAGCGCGTAAAGCGTTTCCGTAATACCGGGAGCAAGAGAAACAATCCGTTGCGGCCGAGGAATTATATTTACAGTGCGGCCGATGTCATCAGTTACTGTGCCGGCGTAGGATATGTTTGCACAAATAATCGTTAAAAAAACGGTTAGCAAATATATTAAAGCATTATTAGCGTTGGTTAATTGTTTGCACATAAGTATTTTCGATTCTGTTGATCTTTAATAGTAGTCCCAAAATAGTTTTGTTGATGTTACGAAAATGGTTAAAATAAAACAATATTTGTATCGGATTGCGGCAAGAGAAAACTTTTCTCTTGCCGCAATCCTGTTTATCAGAATTTCAGACAGGCAAACTTAAAACTCAAAAGAAATACCTGTCTTGAATGTTCTTCCGGGCGTGGGATAATAAGTATTTGGAGCCCCTGCTCCATATGCAGGAACATTATATGAACCAAATGACGCATAGTTTACATCCCAAAGATTTTCAACTCCGCAAAAAGCCGTTATGTGTAGTTTTTCAAAAGATGGCTTGTATGAAAGATAAAGATTAATGAGAGTGTATCTACCTAATTTTTCACCAGTGTTATCGTAGTCTTGAGAGAGATAAGAATCCCCTACAAAGTGTATTTCGGGACGTAACATCAGATTATAAGGTAAATAAATCTCAACACCTACATTTACCATCTGATTGGGTACGAGCCACAGCTCCTTTTTATCGTAGGGTCCATCCTCATAAGTGGCTTTATGGTAAGTAAAATTACCATACAGCCGGGCGTACTTTTCCCACAAGTAGGAAAAGGAAACCTCGGCGCCGTCATGCCGCGTTGTTTCAGCATTTTCATTTTCACCTGTCCACGGTCCAGTAGCAACCCACAGGATTTCATCTTCCATGTCCATACGGAAAATGGTCAATCCTATTTTCAGGTTATTTAGTGGATAGAATTCAGTGCCTACTTCTGTACTTTCACCTTTTTCTTGTTTCAGGTTGGTATTAAACAAGGTGCCCTCATTGAAACCATTAAAACAGGCTATTTCATCAAGAAAAGGAATGCGGTAAACAGTCGCATATTTTGCAAATACTTTCGACTTATTTCCCCAAAGCCAGGTCAGTCCTGCTTCATAAGCTTCGGCATTATAAACATTTTTTGTATTGGTAAAACTGTTGCCGGGATTGGACAAATCAGTATTGTAACCGCTGATATCTGTCCGTTCACCCCGGTAACCGCCGCTGAGGATAAGATCCTTCAATATGCTGAATTCATCGCGGATATAATATCCCAGACTTTCCCGTGTAAGGTTCGCTGTGCTTAAGAGTACCGTTCTCTCTGAATCACCGTAAAAATCCTTCTCATAAGGTTCATTATAATAATCCACACCTACAATCAATTTATTGTTAAATCCGAAAATATCTTTAGCTAGAATGTATTTAGGAGTAATGCCGTAGGTATAGTCATTTGTCTCGGAATATTTGTAGGAATACCATGATTCCATATTATATCGATTATCTTTGTTACCATACAGAAAATTAATTTCGAATTGTCCCCATGCTCCCCAGAAAGATTTAATGCCCAAATTGACATTGGTATATTTATCCGAACCATCATCGTCTGGAGTTGCGGTACTATACAATGCCGGTGGGAAATTCTGGTATTGCCGCGGGTTCTGCTCCATCTGTGCCATCGTCAAAGCACCTGGCAATTCATAATCCGCTTTATTAAACGAGACTTTCAGCGAAACATCCAGCAAGTTGTTGGCGGAATAGCCCAAATCAAGACCGCCGCCCTGTGTGGAATATTTCGAACGCTCACGATAACCGAAGTCAAAGTTATTTTCTCCGTTGACTGCGTATGTCCATTTACCGGTGGCGCCTGTTACCCCAACCCTTTCGTCATTGAGACCATAGCTCCCCATAAGAACAGACGCATTAAATTTCGGTTCACCCTGTCCCTTCTTGGTAATAATGTTGATCATGCCGCCTATGGCCGAATCGCCATAAAGGACACTACCCGGTCCCCGGACTATCTCTATTCTTTCTATAGTGTCGACCGGTATTTCCATCCAATTGATTGAAGACATATCCAT
>JBEKJX010000045.1:0-14883 GCA_050011015.1 Smithella sp. | reverse complement strand
ATTATTGGTAATCTTTATCGGTCTTAGTTCGCCGAATTTTCTGCCTGAATTTCTTTCAATCACTAATCACCTGAAAAATGTTTTTATGCTCTTCGCCAGAGCTTTAGAAATTTCCGCTTGTGTTTTTATATTAAGCAATTTCTTTTTATCTTCGGAATTTGTGGCAAAACCCATTTCCACAACCAGAGCCGGTACAAGTAAACCATCAGTTACCGGCAAATCGGCTTTCCTTAAACCCCTGCCCTTTCGCGGAAACAAAGTATTCAAGTTTTCCTGAACAATTTTTGCCATTACCAGAGAATCATTCTGGCATTTATTTTTCAACTGCAACTTGTCATCTTTTACTGTCTTTTTTCCTTTAATGATCTCTTCACTCAGTCCCTGGTAATAGAGTTCGAATCCGGACGCATTCTTGCCGAATCCTCCATTAACATGAAGACTTAAGAAAAAGTCCGGCTTAATTTTCTCGATAATTTTATTCCGGTCTTCTTCAGTAACCGTTTTATCTGAATCACGGGTTAAAACAACTTCCAGATTACTTTCTTTAGCCAGTTCGTTCTTTATGAATAAAGCAACTGCCAGAGTAATATCTTTTTCGGCAACATCATTTGTCAGCTTAATACCTTTTTCCTGCCCTCCGTGCGCCGGATCAATAAGAATTATATGCTTTTTCCCCATAGCAGATAGCTCACAAGCCGCGCCGATTAAAAAGCACACCAGAATGCCCAGGATTAACAATATCTTTTTCTTATTTAACATAATACTCACCTGCATGAATTTGCGCTTGCTTATAGCAGAGTCGCTTTGTTTGTCAACAATCAAATGGTTTATTTATTAAATTTCAGAAATGATGCAGCCACTCAACTGATTTAACAAACTTTAACTGTTTAATTGCTGACAAAATCTGATTAAGTTGATGTAAATTACTTATGTCGATTACAAAATTGCAGGTGGCAATCAGATTGATTGTTTCTACCTGCGCGTAACTGATATTGACGTCAAAAGATGAAATGATGGAACTGACTTCAGTCAAAATGCCCTTGATGTCGTCGCAGACAACTTTTATGCCTACCGGATAAGTATGCTCCTCTCTGGAGTTCCATTGTACATTGACGATTCTCTCCGCGTCCATTCTTTTAATATAGGGACATTTGTTTGTATGCACTATGACACCGCGTCCGCGGGAAATATATCCCGATATTTCATCTCCGGGAATTGGATTGCAACATTTGGCAAAATTAACCATTATATCGTCTATATCGTCAATACCGATAAGCGACACGCCCATTGACGGCGAAGCGGATTTTTTCTTTTTTAATTTTTCTTTAACCGGTTCATTAATTTCGATATCTTCGCCGGCCAGAAAATAATTGACAACCCGCCTAGGAGAAATCCGGCCAAGGCCTACCTGTGAAATTAAATCATCAAGCTGGGTCACGGAAAATCCGGCAAATACTTTTTTAATTTCTTCCGACTTAATATAATTGCTAAATTTTAAATTATGTCTTTTAAATTCCTTTTCCAGCAAATCGCGTCCTAAAGCCATGCTGCTTTTCTTTTCTTCCAAATTAATCCAGTTTCTTATTTTGGAAATTGCTCTCGTTGTTACGACATTTTTCAACCAGTCCTTGCTGGGATGGTGGCCGGCCTGAGTTATTATTTCCACGCGATCTCCGTTTTGCAGTTTATATCTCAACGGAACGATACTTCTATTGACCTTGGCGCCTATACACTGATTACCGACATCGGTATGAATGCTGTACGCGAAATCAATGGGTGTTGCGCCTTTGGGAAAAGATTTAACATCGCCATGAGGCGTAAAAACATAAACTTCTTCCGGAAATAATGCCAACTTCAAATCGGACATGAATTCCTTGGGATTTTTTATGTCCTGCTGTATTTCCAGAACTTCTCTGAGTTTTTTTATCTGGTTTTCTTCATCATCTCTATGAGCCCGGCCTTCCTTGTATCGCCAGTGTGCGGCAATGCCCTTTTCCGCCCACTCGTGCATTATTTTAGTCCTGATCTGGATTTCCACCCTTTCTCCGTAAGGCCCGATAACTGTGGTGTGTAAGGACTGATAGTTATTGGCTTTAGGCATAGCTATATAATCCTTGAATCTTCCGGGGACAGGCTTCCAAAGGGCATGCACCATGCTCAGCACTTCATAGCAGCTTTTTTCCTTATCGGAATCGAGTATGATGCGAAACGCGATGATGTCGTAAACTTCGTCAAACTTTATGTGCTGCTCGTGCATTTTTTTATAAATGCTGTAAAGATGTTTTGCCCTTCCTTCAACTTTGCATTTGATGGAATATTTCTCCAGTTCTTTGAAAATAATACTCTTAACTTCCTCGGTATAACGGTTGCGGGCTTCATTGGATTTAGCAATTTGCGCGGATAACTCTTCATAAGCTTCGGGAGCAATATACTGAAAAGACAAATCTTCCAATTCCATCCTCATCGAATTAATTCCGAGACGGTTGGCCAGGGGCGCGTATATATCTATAGTCTCCCGGGCAATATAAAGTCTTTTCTCCTTCTGATGATACTGTAAAGTTCTCATGTTGTGAATCCGGTCCGCCAGACGCACCAGTAAAATCCGGATATCGGCGGACATAGCCAAAATCATTTTGCGAAAATTTTCCGATTGTCTTTCTTCCTGAGAGCCAAAAGAAATACGGCTTAACTTGGTCAATCCTTCGACCAGAAAAGCCACATCCTTGCCAAACTCTTTTTCCAGCTGTTCCGCTGTAGTTAAGGTGTCTTCGATAGTGTCATGCAACAATCCGCTGATAATTGTCGCTGCATCCATTTTCATATCAGTCAGGATGCCCGCCACTTCCATTGGGTGGGTCAGATAGGGTTCTCCGGATAATCTTACCTGTCCCTGATGCACCGAAGCCGAGTAAATATAGGCTTTCTCAATCATTTCCAAATCTTCCGGCGGAAGATATTTCTGGGCTTTATCGATAATATCATTAATACGTAGCATTAAGTATCCAGCCTGACTGACTTACCGCTATCTTACATTAGGATCGGGATTTAATTCCTGCTCTATAATTTGCTTGATTTTTTGAACGATATCCTGCAACGGGTATAATTTGTTTTCACCGGTCTTTCTAATCTTCAGTTCAACATTTCCCTGAGAAAGATTTTTGGGACCGATGGTAATTCGGAGTGGAATCCCGATCAGGTCCGCATCTTTAAACTTCACACCGGCCCGTTCATCGCGATCATCAAAAATAACATCGATACCCTCTGCAAGAATCGCGTTATAAAGATTCTCCGCGGCATCCATGATATCCTTTTCATTTACATTTACGGGCGTTATAATCACATGATATGGCGCCAGCGGCATCGTCCAGACAATTCCGTTTTCATCGTAATTCTGTTCAATTCCAGCAGCAATCGTCCTTCCGATTCCAATTCCATAACAGCCCATTATCATGATTTTTTCCTGTCCGTCTTTATCAAGATATACGGCTTTCATCGCTTTACTGTACTTTGTTCCCAGTTTAAAAACATGACCTACTTCAATACCCCGCGCAAATTTAATGTCACCGCCGCAACGGGGGCATTTGTCCTGATCCGTGATAACGCGAAAATCAGCAAAAGCTTCAACTTTAAAATCCCTGCCAATGTTCACATTCTTTATATGATAATTTTCCTTATTGGCGCCGGTGACAAAATTTATCATATCAATGACTGAATAATCGATCAGCACGGGTACTTTTATATTCACGGGACCGGCAAATCCGCGCGGCGCACCGGTCGCCTGCATAATCATTTCATCAGAGGCAAGTTCCAGCTCGGAAGCGCCTAAATAATTTTTTACTTTTATCTCGTTGACTTCCTGATCGCCGCCCATAAGCACGGCGTAAGGTTTGCCATCGGCATTGAAAATCAATGTTTTCACAATATCATTTGGATTCACATTCAAAAAAGCGCTGACTTCTTCAATGGTACGCACATCCGGCGTATAAACATCTTCCAAAGGCAGAAAATCCTCTTCAAATATTAATTTTTTCTCCGGACACGCCACTTCAGCTTTTTCCAGATTAGCCGCATATAAACATTTTTCACAAAACACTATCGCGTCTTCGCCGGATTCGGCCATAACCATAAACTCATGCGAATATTTCCCGCCAATGCTTCCGGAATCAGCTTCCACCGGACGGAATCGCAAACCGCAGCGGCTGAAAATATTGTTATAAGCGGCAAACATCTTCTCATAACTTTTCTCCGCGCCCTCTTCATCAACATCAAAACTGTAAGCGTCTTTCATTCCAAATTCGCGGCAGCGCATCACGCCAAAGCGCGGGCGGACTTCATCGCGAAATTTTGTCTGAATTTGATAAAGATTTCGGGGCAACTGACGATAGGTTTTTATTTCATTACGGACTAAACTGGTTATGACTTCTTCATGGGTCGGTCCCAGACAGTATTCATGGTCATGGCGATCACGAAATCTCAAAAGTTCCTTTCCGTAATGCACCCATCGTCCCGATTCCTCCCATAGCTCGGCGGGCTGAACCATAGACAGATGAACTTCCTGCGCTCCGGCTTTATTCATTTCTTCCCTGATAATTTGCTCCAGCTTGCGAATAACACGATAACCCAGCGGCAGGTATGAATATATGCCGCTGGTCAATTTTCTGATCATACCGGCTCTGATCATTAACTGGTGACTTATTACTTCGGCATCGGAAGGAACTTCCCTTCCCGTCGGCAAGAACATCTCTGAATAACGCATTAAATTTTTTTCCTTTCTCCCATCATCAAATTTATCTCTTTGAGTAAAACTTTCTCGAAGTCTTTTTCGTTAACTTTTTTTACGATTTCTCCTTTTTTAAAAAGAATCCCCTGCCCCTTGCCTCCGGCAATACCAATATCGGCGTCTGCCGCTTCACCCGGCCCGTTAACCACGCAGCCCATCAGAGCAATCTTCAAATAATCCTTCTTGCCGGCAAGAGCTTTTTCAATTTTACCGGTTAAACTTAAAAGATCAATTTCACAACGCCCGCAAGTGGGACAGGAAACAATTTCGGGACCAACATTTCTGATTTTCAGTGCGCGTAAAATCCCATACGCCACGGGAATCTCCAAAACAGGGTTGCCTGTGACGGACACCCTGATTGTATCGCCAATGCCTTCATAAAGAAGAGTCCCTATTCCCAGGGCGGATTTAACAGCGGCATTAACCAGGGATCCCGCTTCCGTCACTCCCAGATGCAGCGGATAATCTGTTTTTGCCGCGATAGCGCGATAAGCTTCAATCATGCTGGGCACATCTGATGATTTCAGCGATAATTTAATTAAGCCAAAATTCAGATTTTCAAACAGTTCTATGTTTTGCAAGGCGCTTTCCACAAGAGCATCAGCCGTCGCGCCTCCATATTTTAACAATAAATCTTTTTGCAAGGACCCGGAGTTAATCCCTATACGAATAACTATCTCCCGTTCTTTGGCCACATTGACAATTTCGCGGATTTTATCCCGGGCGATATTTCCGGGATTGATCCTGATACCGGCTACGCCCTGTTTCATGGCGTCTATAGCCAGACGGTAATCGAAATGAATATCGGCGACAAGCGGAATGTGAATTTTCTTTTTTATAGCCGAAATCGCCCGCGCCGCTTCCTTATCGGGCACGGCGACGCGGATAACTTCGCAACCGGCTTCCTCAAGTTCCTTGATTTGCGCGACAGTGGCTTTTGCATCCCGCGTATCCGTATTGGTCATTGATTGCACAACAATGGGAGAGTCCCCGCCTATCGGCACAAAATCAAGATTTATCTTTTTTGTTTTTCTTCTCCTGATCAAAGATAAATATTCCACCGTCGCCAGCTTTCTGATGAATTTATTCAGAATAAATTCTGAACATTTGAATTCAACTTCAACTAAAAGGTTATTTATTCGCGCGGAGATAAAGCAAAGATTAAACTTTAGAGCCCGGCTAGCAATGCAGACATAATCGGCCTGCCGGAAGACCTATCGCCGCTTTCTGTGAAATGGATAAATTATTGCCACACTTGATGACAATCGCACAACCTATCCCCTGATATTATTCGTATTAAATTTTTCTATTAATTTCTGATTAACATTATCCGGCACTAAAGTTTTAACCGTTCCCCCCAAACTTGCCACTTCTTTTATTAACTTGGAACTGGTATAAAACCATTTAAACCCGCTCATAAGAAACACGGTTTCCAGATGTTTTGTTTGACGACGGTTCATCAGCGCCATTTGAAATTCATATTCAAAATCAGACAGAGCTCTCATTCCACGCAATATGATATTGGCTCCGGTTATTTTCAAATAATCAACCAGCAGACCTGAATAGCAATCCACCCTGACTTCTTTAGTATCCGCGAATATTTCCCGAATCATTTCCATTCTTTCTTCTACCGAAAAAAGATAAACCTTACTGGGATTGTAAGCGATAAGAATGACGATTTCATCAAACATTCTTAATCCTCTCTTGATAATATCAACATGGCCATTTGTAATAGGATCAAATGAACCCGGATATATTGCAATTTTTTTAGCGAAAATTTCCTGCATCATTTATTCTCCATCTTTAAAAAAGTTAAGGCATTATCGCCATATTTTCTCTGATCTGTCAGACAAATATTATTATCCACAATCCCGGTGAAACTTTCTTTTATCGAATGTTGAATTACAACCACACCATCTTCTTTGGAAATTTGATATTTATTTAAAAGATTCAGCGTTGTTCCGACCAGATTCCTGTTATAGGGCGGATCAACAAATATAATATCAATTTTACATTTTTTTTTAAAAAGATCGCTTAAACCATTTTCAATATCTTTGGCAATTATACAACAGTTCTTATCCAAACAGCATGTTTGAATATTTTTTTTGATAATCGCAACAAGGTTTTTGTTTTTCTCCACAAAATAAACTTCTTGTGCTCCTCGGCTGGCGGCTTCTAAACCGATACTGCCCGACCCGGCAAAAAGATCAAGAAATGTTTTATCTTCCAAATGACCCAGCATGTTAAAAAGAGCTTCTCGTAAAAAATCAGAAGTTGGCCGTTCCTTCGATCCGGAAGGAAAAAACAGCTTCCTTCCTTTGGCTTTACCTCCGATAATTCTCATAATTTTTCACGGAACAACAAAATCATTATCCTGTTGATATTATTTTACTTGTTTATGTCATTTTTCTTTCTCTTGGCTTCCTGCCATTTTTGCCGGTCAATTCTTATGACCCACCAAACCGGTCCGGAAATAGCGTAACCTAATATAATCACGAAAAACATTATTTCCGGCCAATGAAAAATTATAATCAGTAAAACTGTTAACCAGAAAAAGATAGTGAAAGGTTTACGTGCGAGAAGCTTCATGTCTTTAAAACTGTAATACTTCACACTGCTGACCATCAGGAAAGACAAAGTAAAGACAGAGGCCAGGATGAAAATATTATAGATTTTTCCTTCCACACCGAAATAATCGAAAAATATTACTGTCGTCGCCACAACCGCAGCCGCAGCGGGAATAGGCAGTCCATTGAATACCTTGCTTTCAATGATTCCTATCTGGATGTTGTACCTTGCTAATCTTAGAGCGCCGCAAAGGACAAACAAAAAAGATACAATCCAGCCCAACTTCCCGTAAATAGATAAAGACCAGTTATATGCCAAAAGTGATGGCGCAATACCGAAAGCTATAACATCGGCCAGAGAATCATATTCCGCCCCAAATTTACTGGTTGTATTTGTCCAACGGGCAACGCGACCATCCAATCCATCAAAAATACCTGATACAAGAATAGCTATCGCCGCGGGAACAAAATTCTCTTTAATTGAAGCGATCATGGAATAGAATCCGCAAAATAAGCTGGCCGAAGTAAATAAATTCGGCAATACATAGATTCCTTTTCTGATACGCATCCTTTGGGGAGAATTTTCCATATTCATGATAAATATCCTAAAATTGTCTGACCTGCTTTAACCTTGTCCCTCAGCTTCACCGAGATTTTAGAATCTTCGGGCAGATAAACATCTACTCGCGAACCAAAGCGAATTAAGCCGAATCGTTCTCCTTTTTTAATGTTCATCTCCGTGTTTACCCAACAAACAATACGGCGGGCGATAAGACCGGCAATCTGCACCGTCCAAATAGTGCGTCCATCCTCGGTACGAATCATAATTTCATTACGTTCATTCTCTTTTGAAGCCTTATCTAAATTTGCAGAAAAAAACTTGCCTGCGTGATAATTAATAGTTTCAATTTTTCCCGCATAAGGAGCTCGATTAACGTGGACATTAAAAACATTCATAAAAATACTTATTTTTTTAAATTTTCCGGAAATTGTTCCATCGACTTCGACATCTTCGATTTTGATTACTTTACCATCGGCCGGAGAAATTAAGACTTTTTCCTGATCTTGAAAATATCTTTCCGGATTGCGAAAAAACCAGATAATAAAAAAGGTCAGAAGAGCAAACAGAATGATTAACCAACAGTTTCCGCCTAATAAGGCGATAAAAACCGTGACGACAAGAGAAAAAACGATAAAAGGATAACCTTCGGGAGCAATAATATTATCACGTTTCATAAAGCATTTATCTTTTCTTCATACCAAATTGCATTTTACATGATATCGAAACTGCAATAAACATAAGCCGCCTGCTTAATACGGCTTAAACATTCAATAAGTTTTTCTGATATATCAATTGAGTGCTCTTGTCAATAAATCTTTAATTTTTATACAAAAACAAGTCAGAATAAATATTTGTTTATTATTGCATACACTGCATGTATCCTGTATAATAAAATAATAATTATTTACTGACTTTTCTTCGGTTCATCTTCAATATGCGAAAAATAAAATGGAACATAATCTGGGGCATTTTAATTACGCTTGTCTTTTCCTTGTTGTTATTAATTCGTCTTGATTTTTTTCAGAAAAAAACAGAACCCGTCGCAACTTTACAAATTCCAAAATCACAGCAGCCGCAAGACACATGGATGAATATATATCAAAACAATAAAAAGATCGGGTTGATTCACCGGACCTTTACAAAAACGAATGGAAAGTTTCATTTTATTGAGAATGTTTTTATGCAAATCAATATAATGGGAGTCAATCAGGCGCTCAACATTTCCACAGATGGCGATTTGAACCCGGATATGACGCTTTCTTCATTTAGTTTTAATTTGGATTCCGGCATTTTTCGCTTTAATGCTCACGGCCATGTCATTAAAAATAAGCTGATTTTATTCACCGGTTTACCTGAAGCGCAAGAAAAAAGCGAAATCCCGCTGAAAGATATTCCTCATATCAGCGGCAACATTTACGAAACCGCATTTCACAATGACCTGGAAAAAGATTCAACCCGCAGTTTCAGTATTTTCGATCCCTCAACACTTTCAATCCGGGCGATAAAAGTCACCAGAAATGCCGATGAAATTATTACTATAATGGGTAAGAGAATCCTGACAAAAAAATATTGCGCTGATTTCATGGGAGCAAAAAACTGCTCATGGCTGAATAAAGAAGGGGATACTCTGAAGGAAACCGGCATTCTGGGCATCTCTATGGAAAAGGTCAACCGGCAAAAAGCCATGGAAGGAATAGTTTCCGGAGAGAGCGTTGATTTTACGCAAATTTCCTCCGTACCTTCCAATATTGAAATTACGGAACCCGAAAAACTCCGCGAAATTAAAATCAAAATCAGCGGCACCGGCAATACGTTATCTCTTAATAATGACAGGCAAAACTTTCGCCACAACATTTTAACCATCACCAGGGAGCAGTTGCCATTATCTTCAACATTCAATCATAATTTTCCCGGAGATATCGCCGTCTTTTTAAAACCTGCCGCGCTTATACAATCCGATAATCCGCAGATTAAGAAACAAGTGAATAATATTATCAAGCCAACTGATTCCGCCGAACAAAGAGCGAGAAAAATTGTCAACTGGGTTTACCGCAATATTGAGAAAAAACCGGTGCTTTCCGTGCCCAACGCGCTGGAAGTTCTGAAAAATAAAGCCGGCGCTTGTAAAGAACACTCCGTGCTGACAGTTTCTTTACTGCGTGCTGCCGGAATACCGGCGCAAATAGAAGCGGGATTGGTTTATCTGCAAGGCCGGTTCTACTATCACGAATGGTGCGTTCTTTACCTGGATAAATGGATTACTGCCGACGCTGTTTTCAATCAATTTCCGGCTGATGTAACCCACATCATGCTTGTCCGCGGTGATATCAGTGAGCAAGTGAACTTAATTGGCGTCATCGGTAAAATTAAACTGGAGGTATTAGAGCAAATAAAATGATTAAACTACAGGAACTAACAAAGGATTACGGAACTACCCTGGCGGTAAATAAGCTCAGTTTAAATGTTGCCGCAGGCGAAATTTATGGTTTTATCGGCCCCAACGGCGCCGGTAAAACTACAACGATTCGTCTGATGGGAGGTATCCTTGCTCCTACCTCCGGTAAAATTATAATCGGCGGATTTGATATGGCTAAAAACCCCGTCGAAGGTAAAAAAATGATCGGCTTTGTGCCGGACAGGCCTTTTCTCTACGAGAAACTCACCGGTATGGAGTTTATGCGTTTTTCCGCTGATTTATACGACGTTAAACGCGATATAATTTTGCCAAGATCCAAAGAACTCCTGCAGCAATTCGCCCTTTCGAACTGGGCTGATGAACTGATTGAAGCTTACTCTCACGGCATGAAACAAAGGCTGATCATAGCCTCCGCTTTGCTGCATGATCCCAAAATATTGATTGTTGATGAACCAATGGTCGGCCTTGATCCGGAGGCCGTGCATATGGTTAAGGATATTTTTAAAGAACTGGCTGCCAATCAAACGACTATTTTTGTTTCCACGCATACTTTAAGCATTGCGGAGGATTTATGCCATCGGATAGGATTAATTCACAAAGGCACCCTGTTAGCGCAGGGCAGTCTTGACGAATTAAAGCACATCGCGAAACTGGGCGAGGCCAGGCTTGAAGAAGTGTTTCTGACTATAATAAAAGAGAATACTTTTCTATGAATACTATTATTTCTTTATTAAAACCGCGCATACTTTCCGCCATCAACAGTTTACGGCAAGGCAATAAAAGAAACAACTGGGCGCGTATTTTGATGTTCGGCACATTAGGTATTGTTTTCTGGATAGGCACTTTTATAATCTTTTATAAAGTTTTGTTATATTTTCAAAGTGTGCAGGATTTTGGAAACATATTGGCCATGAAGCTATTGTCCATGATCATTATGACCTTCTTTTCGCTTTTACTTTTCAGCAACATCATCAATTGTCTTTCTCATCTGTATTTGAGCTATGATTTGCCCCTTCTGCATTCATTGCCGGTTTCATCAAAAGATATCTTTCTCTCCAGATGGGTTATCAGCTCATTTGACAGTTCCTGGATGATTGTCGCCTTCAGTCTTCCGATATTTCTATCTTATGGATTAATATACAAGGCGAACATCATTTTTTACGTGATTTTTTTAATGGCCATGATTTTCATGTGCCTTATCACTTCAGCACTGGGCAGCATTTTAGTTTTATTTGGCGCTATAATACTTCCTGCCGGAAGAATCAGAACAATTCTTATTATTCTGGGAGTTATTATGGTAATGATTCTTGTTTTTATTTTACGTTTAACGCGACCGGAGCAATTAGTTAATCCTGACGGTTTTGCTTCCGTTGTTCTTTATTTAAATTCCATGCAGACACCCAACTCGCCGCTTCTGCCCACAACATGGATTAACGATGCCGTTAGAGACGCTCTCAATAACGAAAACAAAACATGCCTGTTCAATATAGCACTCACCGGAACTTTTGCTTTCATGCTTATTTTTATCAATAACACTTCCGCTCAAATAACATACTTTACAGGTTTTTCCAGATCACAGACAACCCCCCGGCGCCTTTTCGCTCCGTTGAAATATAAGGGTTTTAATTGGGAAAGTTTATTAAATTTTCTTCCGCGCGAATCAAAAGCTTTTGCCGTAAAGGAAATCCGGACTTTTTTCAGAGATTCGTCACAATGGCCTCAATTATTTTTAATGGCCGCCCTGATTACAATTTACCTCTACAATTTTTCTGTTTTACCTCTGGACATTTCGCCAATTAAAACTGTTTATCTGCAAAATTTATTTTCTTTTCTCAACATAGGACTGGCGGCTTCCGTTCTCGCGGCTATATCCGCCCGTTTTGTTTTCCCGGCAGTAAGCATGGAAGGCGAAGCCTTTTGGATCGTTCAGGCGGCGCCGGTATGGACTAAAAAATTTCTCTGGATTAAGTTTTTCTTATACTACATTCCTCTGGTAATTTTAGCGGAAATCCTGGTTGTTGTTTCCAATTTGTTGCTGCGAGTCTCTCCTTTCATGATGATTCTGTCAACCGTAACAATATTTTGTATCGTTCCTGCTGTGGTTGGCCTGGGCATCGGACTGGGAACTATTTACGCAGATTTTAAATCGGAAAATCCGGTACAGGTTGTAACCGGCTTTGGCGGACTACTTTTCATGATTATCAGTTTCAGTTTAATCGCTCTGGTTATCATTATGGAAGCCGGACCGGTCTATTACATATTTATGGCCCAATTGCGCGGACAGAGTCTTTCATTCATTCAGATAGTATGGACAATTTCTTCTTTTGGTCTTGCTCTTTTTCTTTGTTTATTTGCCATATTTTACACAATACATCTTGGAGAGAAAAGTCTTCTCATCAAGTAAAAACTTCCTGCTGCAATTATCCGGATAATTTCACACACCCGCACAGCAGTGGTTTTAACGTTTAAAGAATAAAATATTATCTTGATTTTACTTACTAAATAAGCTAAATAAATGTAGATTAAACCGAATTTTACAGCCTCGCGCTAATGGCTTAAATCAGGTTTTTTTACTGGAAAAACTCTTTTAGTATCAGGTTTCTCCAATAATAATTGTTTTTTTGTGCTCAACAAAGTTTATCAGGAGTAATATGGAAAAGATCTGCATTGTAAAAAGGCGTCAACAATACGCCCAACCGGAAGTCAAACTTCCGCAACCGGAAAAAAGTGATACTATTTCTACTGAAGTAGTTGTCAGCAGCATCACCATAGATGATCACGTCGAATTCTCTGATGAACAAATTGTAGAGGAAAACGTCAGCAGCACGGACTTGGAAAGTCCAAGCGAATTTCCGGATAAAAAAACCGTAGAGGAATTTGTTAGAAGCTTCGCTATGGAGAATCGTGTCAAAATTCCTGATAAAAAAATAGAAGAAAAATTTATCGGCAACGTCACCATGGAAGCACAAAGGGAAGCACGAAGGGAAGCACGAAGCGGGTTTCCCGATAAAAAAGGAAAAGAAGAATTCGTCAGCAGCGACGGCATGGAGAACCCGGACGATTTTCCGGATAAGAAAATAGTAGAAGAATTCGTCGACAATTCCTCTTCTGTAATTTCCATCCTTATGACAAAAGAACAATCCGAGCTTTTACAACAATCAGAATATATAAAAGAATTATTGAGTGGAACAAAAAACGATCCGTCATTTGATATAAAACTTAATACGGATGGACAACTTGCCATCAATTTTCGTTTTAATGACTCTTTGCTTTTAAGAATGCTGGCTCCCAACCAAGTTTGTCAGATGCTTCAAGTCAGCCGCAGCTTTTTACAAAAACTTATTCATGAGAAAAAGATTAACAGCTATAAACTGGGAAGAATGAGACGCTTTTTACTGGAAGATATACTGGAATATTTGAGCAATGATGCTGAATTCGCTCAACTCAGCAATGAACAATAAAATTGTTTCGCTATTTAATACTGATTTAATAATGCATGATAAACTTTATATATTTTATAAAAGTTTATTAGGAGAAGAAAGATGTATAGTGATTATTGGAATTTAACCAAGCCACCTTTCGACAATGTTCCTGATGCTTCAATGTATGTGGACTGCCATGAATCCATGGAAAATGTTATTGCCGAAACAATTTATGCTATTAAAGAAGGCAATGAATGTCTCACTGTTATCGTAGGCGAAGTGGGTTTAGGTAAAACTCTTTCCCTGCGCGTAATCATTGATTCATTGGAGCCGGAAAGATACAAAGTCGCTTTAATTACCAATCCTGCTCTTTCTTTTGTCCAACTATTAAAAGAAATTATCGGCCAGATAACAGGCAAACAATGTGAAATAAAAAATAAGGTCGATCTGCAGGAAAAGTTTAATCGTCTTCTTTTTGAAACAGCCGACCAGGGCAAAAAAATTGTAATTGTTATCGATGAAGCCAATGTCTTATCTCATAGTAATTTAGATGATTTGCGGCTTTTAACCAATATGCAGGATGACGATCGCAATCTTTTCACCTTACTGCTTGTTGGCCAGATGGAATTCGCGCAGACATTAGAACATCCTAAACGGGCTAATTTATTTCAACGGATTGGCACTTATGGTCATTTAGAAAAATTACCTTCAGAAGAATCTGTTAAGACTTATATTGAAGCAAGACTCAAGATTGCCGGCACTCAAAGAAAAATATTCGACGATGACGCCATTCCTGTCATCTGGGAATTCTCCGAACATGGCGTGCCTCGCCTAATTAACAAGATATGCAAGCTTTGCATAAAAGCGGGTGAAACTAATGAATTTGAATCCATATCCGGTGAAATTGCTGTGCAAATCGCCGACCGCTTTCAAAAATTAAGCAAAACCTCTTCGAAAAAACCCAAGCCACATGTCCGTCAAGAGGCAGAGCCGTCGGCTGAAAGTATTGAAGAACCGGAAACTGAAAAAACGCCCAGAGCTTCTGTTCCAAAGAAAGAAACACCGGCAATGGAAGCTACTGCACCGCCTGTTCGCCCTCAACGAGAAGAAGCCAGACCACCCATCAGGCCAAGAAT
>JBEKJX010000044.1:0-15017 GCA_050011015.1 Smithella sp. | reverse complement strand
TTTTGGAAATTCTAAGAAAGGAGGATATGCATTATGGCACAAGGTAAAGTAAAGTGGTTCAACGAACGCAAGGGTTTCGGCTTCATCGAGAAAGAAGAAGGCGGAGATGTTTTTGTACATTTCAGCGCAATTCAGGCCAGCGGCTTCAAGACGTTAAATGAGGGCCAGCTTGTTAGTTTTGATGTTGTCCAGGGCAAAAAAGGCCAGGAAGCAGAAAACGTTAAACCTGTCTAGTTTTTGTTGAAAACTAAAAAAATGAGCACTCTGTGTATGAGAAATCTGCCGGAGTGCTTTTTTTATATGTCCCGACCCCCTATCATTGACTTTAAAGACAGTGTCCAATTAAGTCTTGTATCTGTTATTGACTTCACCAATCCACAGTTTTTGACAGTCATCTAAATTGATTACCAGTTGAAATCTATAGCGAGCGCATAATGATATTGCCTCTTTTATTCTAACACCATACTATGCCGAAGAGATGAATTGCAAACCACGAATATGGCCAATCGCATTTTCAAGAGTTGGTATCCGATCCTATTCCGATTTATGACCATTAATTTTTTCTCATCTCCCATTTTATCTCCCTATAACGTACCGGTGCGGATCGACTTCTTCTCTGAGAATTTTCAGTTCGATTTCTGTAGGAGGCTGTGTTTCTGTTATCTCTGAAGCCAGAAGCAGTTCGAATCCGCAATTGTCCTGAACATCCTTGATGGAATAGCCGGGATTGATAGATATGACGCGCATGCGTCTGCTCTCAGGTTCGAAGTCCATGACTGCCATGTTGGTGAAAACCTTGTACGGTCCGGTGCCTTCAGGCAGTCCCGCCTCATAGTGGCTGTTTCCTCCCTGCAGCCATCCGGGCGTGGTGATGAACTCGCACTTCTCCACAAAGCGCCGTGCATCCTGGACAGTAAGAACCATCATCTTCCAGCAGAAGCTGCCGAAATCATTGGCCCCGCCGCTTCCCGGAAAACGTACCTTCGGCTTTTGGTGGCTTCCTCCAATATAAGTCGAATTCAGGTTGCCGTACATGTCAATTTGCGCACCGCCGAGGAAAGTATAATCAACATATCCCCGTGAACAGGTTTCCATGATAGCACCCATTGTGGAAACCATTACGGCCTTGTGACTGGCCCGTGAATCACCCACGGAAATGGGCATCTCGGGAAGTTGTGGACTGACGCTTCCCGCTTCAAACATAATCGCCAGGTTCGGTGAGTTCATTTTCTGCGCCAGCATGGCCGCCGCACAGGGGGCTCCGGTACCCACGGCTAAGGTCGAACCGTCCTCCAGCTCTCTTGAGGCAACACAGATCATCAGTTCCATAAAATTATATTGTAACTTCATTTGTCCGTCTCCTTATGCAACAGATGTTCAATCGTCCGGAGTTTGAGTATTTTTTCCATTCCGCCGTTTCTGTTTATGTAATCGTGATGATCCTTACAGTCATAGATATTTTTCTGGAGAAATTCTTTAAGAACCTCAGGGTCTTCCTCTGCCTTCAGCCACTCCCGCAGATGCTCTTCATCCGAAAAGTATTCATACACCATATTGCCCGGATAGTTTCCGTAGGGCACCTCACACACTGCATCCACCAGAAAGTATGGTATGGTGGTTTCGGAAGGATCCCTGCGTATCTCTTCATTGGAGATTAATCGTTCGCAGGTAATAATCGTCCGTTTGGCGGCGCGGGCCAGGTCGTTGTCCGACTTGAGAATGCCCCGGATTCTGCAGTTTCCATATACATCCGATTCATGGACGTGGATGATGGCCACATCAGGATAGAGCGCAGGTTGTAGAGCAAGCTTCTTGCCGGTGTATGGACATTCGACGATTATGCTTCCGCTGTATTCGAAGGTGTCAGTGCCCAGAAGGTTCCTCGTGGGAACAAAGGGGACGCCCATGGCGGCGGCTCTGAGTCTCGCCGATATGCAGTAATTGGTCCACTCGGTCACCTTCACTTTGCCGCTTTGCATGTATCTTCTCGCGCAGGGTGAAAGCCCCCGTGCTTCAAGACCTACAATGTAGGCTGCATCCACCCGGTCAAAGACTTCACCTGCACTTAAAATTTCGAACTCATGAGTGGTGGTATGACCGGCCAAACCCATGTTCTTCCTTCCCTGCCTTAGAATTTCGTGACATGCAGCAATCGGTGATCTGTTTCCACCAAATCCGCCCATCGCCAGATAGTCGCCATCATGCACAAACGTTTCTATGGCTTTGGAAAGTGTCATAGCTTTGTTCACCATCTTTCTTGATTTCTTCTGGAAAAATATTCGTGCGTGGTCAGGATCAGGATCGGTATATAACTCACCCTTTCCTTTTTTAATAATATTCATTGCAATATTTCCCTTCTCTTCGATTAAAGCTTGCGTCTTCGTGTCTGAAATGTATTTTATTTCCTTTCTATATTTTTTATTCCTAAAGCGTGAGCAGATCGATCCCGCCCGTAACCGGGATGACCGCACCCGTAATATAGGATGCTGCATTCGAGGCCAAGAAGGCGACGACTTCGGCGACCTCTTCCGGTTGGCCCATCCGCTTCAGGGCGGTGCGCTTCGCTATGCGTTCAGTCATACGTTCATCGTAAAGTTGTACGGCCTCGGTGGCGATGAAACCCGGGCAGACCGTATTAACTGTGATACCGTAGCGGCCTGCCTCGATAGCCAGCGACTTGCTAAAACCGATCAGCCCGGCCTTGGTGGCGCCGTATGATGGCTGCATATGAGCTCCCATGAGGCCAGCCACGGATGAAATGTTGATAATGCGTCCCCATTCTTTTTTCACCATGCCGGGCCAGACTGCTTTGCTGCAATTATACGCGCCGGTAAGGTTGACATTGAGATCGCGCTGCCAGCGCCCTAATTGCTGCTCGCCGAACTTGCCCATGTTATCCATAACGGCGGCATTGTTTACGAGAATATCGATCACTCCAAGCTCATTCTCCACGGCCTGTACTACTCGCTCCACTTCATCCGGATCTGTTACATCCATCTTGAAAGCGCAGCTGCGCGAGCCCATGGACTGGATCTCTTGGGCTCCTGCTTGTGTCTTCACCTCGCCCTGCTTTGCAAAATGGCCGGCAAGAATACTGTATCGGCCAAGCTTCTCAGTGTCATGGTTCTGACCTTCGATCAGGATATCGGTAAGCGCCACATCAGCACCGGCCTGTCCGAGACTTAGCGCAATGGCATGGCCCAACCCGCGTGATGCGCCTGTAACCAATGCGACTTTACCTTTAAGATTTGTTTGCATTACGTCTCTCCTTTTTAATGCCGAACCACTCTGCTTGATTCATAACAATCGCTGTTCACCGAAAAATCATCTTGATATGTTGAATTTCGATTACTCAGGAATGTGATGTGGTCGTCATAACCTTTCTGATATCCTTTTACTTCCATGATGGTTATCCTTCTCACTGCCTTCTATTGTTGGCCTTTGGAGATAATCTCCCTCCTTTGCAGGAGGGAGATTCAAGAAAAGGCGGGTCATATCAGGAAGGATCTCTCTATGGAAAAACAGTTTCGTTTTGACAATCATTATATTGAAGCTCTCCGCGGCAAATCGCGGAGAATCTTCGATTCTTAAGGTAAATTATAATTCTGCTTGCGCTCACTACCGAATTCAAATGCCATACAAGCAACGTTATAAAAATTAGCGGGATGTGCGTCCCTGCAATGGTCTCCAGCACTTTTCAATATAGCCCAATTCATTCCTCCACCACGGTCGGTCGAGTGATGGCATTGAGGCTCTCATTGTGCCCTCGGGCATAAGTGACTCATGTTTCTGCCACGGACCGATCTTGTATTCATCCAGGGCATATTCTCTGCCCAGGTTCGGATTTTGCGTACATGCGGGTGTAAGCGCGGCAAGAAAACGCATTAAACAGGTATTGCATCGCGAGCACCGGACGATCTCTTTTGCTTTTCCGGCTTCAAGCTTATTCACGTATTCCGGGTCGCAATAAAGCTGCCTTCCCATGGCCTGGAGGTCGTACTTGCCTTCGGCGATGTTCTTTTCGATCTTGACCGGATCATGCTGAGAAGACACAATGACCGGAATCTTAAGCGCCTTCTTAAATGCCTCGCCATGCTCGGGAATGTGTTTGGAACGGTCCATATCCGTGATGAGGTGGCCGCTTTCTTCGTAACCGGCGCCGTCGGACAAACTGATATAATCCATTCCGATAGCCTGCAAGTCCTTGGCCACATCGATCATCTCTTCCTCGGTCAGTCCGCCCTGCATATGCTCTTCCGCGCTGATCCGGCACCCGACGGCAACACCCGGGCAGGCATAACGGATCTGTTCGGCAACCTCCATGAGGAAACGCTTGCGGTTGCGCCACTCTCCGCCGTACATGTCCGTGCGTTTATTGGAGAAAGGTGACAAAAACTGATGCTCGAGATACCCGTGCGGACCGTGAATCTCTATAGCATCGAACCCGGAGATGACTGCCATCTGGCAGCTATTGGCGAATTCCTTCTGTTCGCTGCGGATCTCTTCTATGGACATCTCCCGCGTCATTGGCCCCGTCATATAGTATCTTGAAAATTCCAAAACAGCATAAAGATCCGCGCAATGGTTGGGCGATTTTTCAGCGGCTATCTCATAGGGCAGACCGCCGGTCGCAGCCGGAGCCAGCTTATGGTGATCATAGGAATGACCTTGCCTGCCGAAACCAATCGTCATCTGGGCCGCCACCTTGGATCCGAAATAGTGAACCCTGTCGGTCAGGTTGTTCATCCCAAGCATGTGTCCCTGATGGTAGAGATGCGGATTCCTGCCTGCCGGGAACTCTCCTGCCAGTTTGGTGGCCATAATCGCACCCGTCGTGATCATTCCTGTGCCGCCTTTTGCCCGAGCGCCAAAATATGCAATATACTGTTCTCCAACTTCACCATTCGCTCCTGATAACGCCTCGTTCATCGGCGCCATGACGATCCGGTTTTTTAGTTCAATCGGACCAATCTTGATCGGTTTAAAAATATGTTCGAAATGTTTTCTGCCTTCTGATTTCTCAGTCATAACTTATCCCCCTTCCAATATTATTTAATTCTTCTTTTTTTCGTATCGATCCCCAGGAGACGGCCAAGATTGCCGCCGAACATCTTGGCCTTGTCTTCATCCGTAATAGCCGGATAGCCATATGCGAGCTGCATGTCTTCCGGAATCTGGAACTCGGCAAGACCCTTGACCGCGTTGGCGATCTGAACACCATACCCCGCATAATCCGTACCCCAGGTGATGCGATCCGGACCGACGAAGCGCATGGCCTCACCCAGGAGGTGGGCAAACTTGCGCGGCGCGGTAATGGCCCAGGGAACAAGCAGACTCATGCAAATGTAAACATTGGGGTGACCCAAGGCTACCATGTTGAGAACATCGCTGTAAGGATAGCCCATGTGGAAGGCATTAATGACGAGTTCCGGAAAATCTCGCGCCACATCGTCGAGCTGTTCGGGATGGCAATACTTGCTCTTGCCCGGTGGCACCCAGCAGAATCCCGTATGCATATCCAGCACGATACTGAGTTCCTGAGCTTTTTCGTAGAATGGCCACAAATCGGGATCATTCATATAAGTATCTTCAGGCGGATAATACTTGAATATCCTGGCTCCCTTCTCCTTGACCCAATACTCCAGTTCCCAGATAGCGTTCTTAACCCCGCGCTGTTTGATCGGTGAAATGTTGGGCTGGTACATGAACCGGTCCGGGTTGGTCTCCACAACCTTGGCCATCTCGCCGTTGGAAACCCACCGGCTGGAAAAACCGGTTGTATCCATCATGGATTCCGGAAGCAGGCACGCAATATCCACTCCGTGCTTGTCCATGACCCTTAAGATGACCTGCGGGTCGCCGCTCTTGATTGCTTCCCATTCTTCCAAACCTTCCAGGGCACTCATCATGAGTGGTATGGGGGCGCCGGTGACCAGCGGCCGCGTGATATGCTCGATAGCCCGCCACCACATCTGCACCCCGGGAAAATGGTTCAGGTGTTCCATGTCACCGATAAGGTGACACTCCGGATCGATCTTGAAATAATTATCCGTATTCTTTTTGCTCATACATATCCTCCTGCCTATAATAATTTTCAGCTGATCATCCTGTCTTTGCCTTGCCAGAATTTCTTTTTGATATCTTTCTTTACGATTTTGCCGACAATGGTTTTGGGAATATCTTTCCAGAAAGCCACTGCCTTGGGGCACTTGTATCCCGCGAGGTGCTTCTTGCAGTGTTCGATGATTTCTTCAGACGTAGCCTGTTTACCGGAATGAAGCACAACAACGGCCTGAACCACTTCACCCCATTTTGCATCGGGCGCTGAAACAACGGTGCATTCCCGCACTGCCGGATGCTGATAAATGACGTCTTCCACTTCCTTCGGGTAAACATTCTCGCCGCCGGAAATAATCATGTCCGCCTTGCGGTCGGTCATGAAGATATAGCCGTCCTGATCCATGTAACCCATATCGCCCGTATGATACCAGCCGCCTTTCAGAACGGCCTCGGTCAGTTTCGGATTCTTCCAGTAACCCATCATGATATGCTTGCCTTTGGCGCATATTTCACCGTATTCACCCGGGCCCACGGGCTGATCATTTTCATCCGCAATTCTGACTCGTGAATTGGGCGTCGGTTTACCGGCGCTGACCAGATATTTTGCTTTCAGACCGTCCAGGTGGTGATCCTTTATCGCCAAACCGGATATGGGGGCTCCGGCTGTTTCCGTTGCGCCATATCCCTGGGCAAATTTATTCCCAAATTTTCGAATGCATTTCTTTAAAACTTCCGTGGGAAAGGGACTACCTGCATATGTTAGAAGCCTTAGGCTGGAGAGATCGTAGTTCACGACGCTCGGCCAATCGACCATCCAGCCGTAGATCGTGGGGACAAGATTCATATGGGTGCATTTTTCATCTTCGATCAGTTTATAGATTGTGTCCAGATTGGGTTTGCGATTAATGCAAACTTTCCCCCCGACAATTAATATAGCCAGAATCGGCCACCAGGATACGTGAAATATGGGTAGTACAAAGCAGGTTGAATCGTCTTCCGTAAATCCGTTGGCTATGGTAGCCGTTATACCGGCTAAAACGGCGCTGCGATGGGAAAGCATCACGCCCTTGGGCAGTCCCGTGGTTCCGCCGGTGTACATCAGAATGGCCAAATCATCTTCCTGAATATCATATTTATCCAAATCCGGTTCCAACGCGGGCGATATGTCCAGCAATAAATCATAATCAAGGAACCCGCAAACAGGATTATCCAGACTTACCCATGCTTGTATATTCCTGAAACGATCTTTCATTTGTTTGACTTTTTCTTCATATTTCTCACCGACAACAAAGAAAGTCGTTTCGCTATCGTTGACGATAAATGCGATTTCTTCGTCACCCAGCCGAACATTGACCGGCGTTACACGCACGCCTATCTTGACTGCGGCAAAATAGACTTCAAGATACTTGGAGCAATTATCGGCCATGATGGCAAGTCCGTCACCCTTCTTGCATCCTGATTTGATAAGAAAGTTGGCAAATTTATTGATTCGTTCATTGAATTGTTTATAGGTATATCGTTTTCCTTCAAAGACTACGGCAATATTATCCGGCCATAGTATGGCGCCGCAACGCGGGATATCTCCAAGTGTGTACATTGCGTTTCTCCTTATCTTCAATCACGGCCAGGACTTGGGCAGACCCTGGAACTGCATTAATATGTTCCGGCTCATTTCATTAGAGATGGGCGAGAACTGGATCTGGTAGGCATCGCGCAGGAACATGGAAACCGGATACTCATTGCAGATGCCGTAACCGCCGAAGATTTCGGCTCCGAAGTTTCCGGCGTGACGCGCACCCTCGGCCGCCACCAGCTTGGCCATGGTTGCCTCCAGATGATATGGCTTACTGTTATCGCAGAGCCAGGCGGCCTTGTAGGTCAGGTTGCGGGAATTTTCGAGATTGATGTACATATCCGCCAGATAGTTTTGCAGAATCTGGAAGCGGCTGATGGGTCCGCCAAAGGCATTTCGCTCCTGAACGTATTTGAAGCAGAAATCATAAATGGCTGCGATAATTCCAACACCCATCATGGCAACGCCGATACGCTCCGGATTGAGCACGGTCATGATCTCATAGAAGGCATTGCCCCGCGTACCCAATGTGTTTTCCTTGGGAACTTCAACATTGTCATAGAATATCTCCACGCTTTC
The DNA here is from genome assembly GCA_050011015.1 of Smithella sp. Taxonomy (GTDB): domain Bacteria; phylum Desulfobacterota; class Syntrophia; order Syntrophales; family Smithellaceae; genus Smithella. The sequence continues at coordinate 6,805 of JBEKJX010000044.1, read as the reverse complement.
ACAATGATGACAGCTGATCTTTCCAATTTTGCGTATGGTTATACCGGGAGTTTCGCGAGGGACCATTATTATCGTCCATGATTTACTTTTTTTGGCATCTCTTTCTGTCTTACAGACGGTGATCAGTGAATCCGCCACATGAGCCCCGGTGATAAATATTTTTTGCCCGCTGAGGACCCACCGGTCGCCCTTGTCTTCGGCAAAAGTGGATAGAGCCCCCAGAATATCCGTGCCGCCGCCAGGTTCAGTCAGCGCCATACATGTTTTGAATTTGCCTTCGGCGATAAGCGGAAGATACTTTTCTTTCTGTTCCTTTGTGCCCAATTCTCCAATGAAACGAACACCAAATCCCGCTGTAGTGCCTATAGCCAAAGCAACAGACATGGACGCCTTACAGATTTGCTCAAAGCCCATCATTACGTCGACCATCCCCAGGCCCTGCCCTCCGTATTCAACCGGCACAGCTGCGGAAAACATCCCTAAATCAGCGAATTTTTGCCAAAGCTCGCCCGGCGGAAAATCAACATTTTCATCCATCCACTTTACATACTCATAATTCAACTCCTTCTCGCAGAACTTCTGCATGGTCTGTTGCATAATGAGTTGTTCCTCGGTAAATCCGAAATCCATAGTACTCCTCCTGTTTTCGTTTGCTTAAGGCATGTTGCTCACAATGCCCGGTTCGATCATGTACCAGAGACGTTCCGGCATTATTTTCGCTGCCACATACGCAATTTTATTCCCCACACCGGGAATACATAACACGCTGTTCTTTTTCTCCAACTCACGCAATGAAGCGCTGACGACTTCTTCGGGCCGCATCCATTTTCTCTCCGGCTTATCCTCAATAATATTCATATTCACACCGATTCCTCTGCCAAGGTCGGTCCTCGTGAAACCGGGAAGCACGCACTGAATCTTTATTCCATGGGCTCTTAGCTCACAATGGAGGCACATGGAGAAATTTTTCATAAATGCTTTGGCAGAACTGTATGTCGTGCTCAGCGACATGGGAGTAACGGCTTGAAGAGACGCCACGTTGATAATTGTACCCGCTTTTCTTTCCAGCATTCCGGGGAGAACTGCATGGGTCAGTTTCATCATGGCTATCACATGTACAAGCACCATCTTCTCCTGCTCAATAATGTTTTCCTGGTGGTAGAAACCCTTTGTAGTAAATCCGGCGTTGTTTACAAGGACATCAACGGGACAGGCTTTCTTGATTTGCTCAGTGAGCAGATCAACATCCCTTTCATTGGACAATTCAGTGATAGCTACATTAACTCTCACCCCAAACTTTTTTTCGATCTCACGCGCAACGTTTTCAATGATATATCTTCTCCGTCCGGTGATGATGAGATCATAACCCCTTGCTGCCAGACTATGGACATATGCTGCACCGATGCCACTTGTTGCACCGGTGATCACAGCTATTTTTCTTCCATTTGTCGTGAGCATTAATAGTTTACCTCACTCCTCAACAACCTCAAATTTACCTCATATTGAGGCAATCCCTATCTTTTGGAGTCGCCTTACTTTTTCTTGTCCGAGGCAACATTTGCCTGTTTCTGAGCGGCCACCAGAACCTCGGGCTTTTCGCGTAAGGTGTCCATCACCGCCTGAATGTCAGGGGAATAGATGAGCCACTGGATGGCATTACGTTCCAGCGCCAGGGCCGCATCCAGACTCCCGCATTCCAGCGAGCGCCCCATGACCTCTTTCCCCATCCTCAGAGCAATGGGTTTTTTCGTGCTGATATTAGTTACAACTTCATTGAACTTTGCTTCAAATTCATCATCCTTAAACACGCGGGTAAGAAAGCCCATTTCATACATATCCTTCGCCAGAAAATCTTTGCGTCCGCTGTAGATGATCTCACGCGCACGGTAAATGGGCATGGAACGGGCAATGCGTACCGTGCCGCCCCAGCCGGGCAGGATACCCATGTTGATTTCGGTGGTGCCGAACTTGGCCGTCTCTCTGGCATAAATAAGGTCGCACATCAGAGCCAGTTCAAGACCTCCGGCCAGACAGTGACCGGTGACTTTGGCGATGACTACTTTTTCGCAAAGCTCAATAGCCTTACCAATTCCGTAACCGTCATGCGCAAGCCAGTTGAGACTGGCCTGATGCTCCGCAAGCGAAGGAAAGACGCTGAGATCGCCGCCCGTGCAAAACGCCTTCCCGTTTCCGCCGAGGACGACAACGCCAACACCCGCCTCGTCTCTAACCTTGCGAAAGGCATCCAGAAGCTCGACCGCCATTTCGCGGTTAATAGCGTTGTACTTGTCCGGCCGGTTAAGCGTTATAGTACAGACTGTTCCTTTGATCTCATAAGTGATCGTTGTATATTCATTCATTACGGATCTCCTTACTTTTTGACCGGCCGGAAATACGGCAGGAAGAATCCTTCACGCTCATGGAATACGACCTCAACCGGCATTTCGAACTTGATATCCTCCGGTTTGCATTCTACGATCCTGGTCATCATGCGGATACCTTCGTCCAGATCAACATAGGCGATTGTATAGGGCAGCTCATCCATAAACTTGGGTTCCACCATGCCGTAGGCCGTGGAGAATGATAGAATTTTGGCCTTGCCGCTTGCTTCCACCCAGCCGAGATTGCCGGACCAGCACTCGGGACAGAATTTACGCGGATAGAAAATTTTTGATTTACAGTCATTGCAAACCTGAATAAGAAGTTTACCCTGCTTGGTTCCTTCCCAGAATTTTTCCGACCAGGGCTGAGTCTCCGGAACGGGTTTTTTCATATCGAAATCCATTTTTAAATCTCCTTTCCCCAGATGGTGGCAATATTATTGAAACCTGATCCGCCACCCGCATTCTGGTAGACATATTTACAGTTCTTTACCTGACGCTCTCCCGCCTTGCCCATAAGCTGACGAGCGGTCTCCACATAGCATGCCGCGCTTACACCCGAACCGGTGTGACCTCGTCCCGGAGCGTCACCGATGGATGACCAGGGAATATCGCCTCCAAAAGACATCCGGCCCTCAAGAAAATATTTGCCGCCCATACCGGGAGGGGCTACTTCAAGCAGCTCCGAAATCATTGGATGGGCAAGTGGATAAGCGAGATAGCAGTTCCAGAGGCTGACATCTTCCTTGGTTATGCCTGCCTGAGCTATTGCCTCCTGGGCCGTAACGCGGAATCCTTCCGCAACTTTATTGAAATCACGCATGACGCAGGTCCCGCTGAAATAACGCACGGAATCACCAAGCTTGTAGGCAGCAGGACGCTTCATCTTTTTGGCATCCTCGGCTGACATGATCACCATGGCACAGCCGCCGTCGCCCAGCACGTTGCTCTCCCGCTTGTGCAGGGGCGTATTGAGTATGTCAGAAGCCAGCACCTTCTCCACCGAAGGAACATCCTTGCCATAGAAGAAAGAGTTCGGGTCTTTAGCAGCCCAACTTCGGAGTGCCGTAACAACAGAGGCCATCTGCTCGGGCGTACAGCCCGATTCATACATGAAACGGTTTGCCATCAGTCCCATGATAATGTTGTAGGTTGTTCCATAGGGATATTCCCACTGCAGGTCCACGCCCGCTTTGGCAAAGAAATTGATCAGGTCGGGAACCGGAATGGTGGAATGGATGGTGACATGATGAACAATGACCGCCCTGGCCACACCGCTCGTTACCCACTGCTCGGCCAGCCGTATGGCGTTTGAGGTGGATGCCCCGCCGGCATTTACACTGACCGCATCCTTGCAGCCCTTCAAGCCCAGTTCTTCGGGCAGTTTGCCGAAAGAAAGCTCTGCGGCAATCTTTGGCTGAGCCTGCGGAGTGACGCTTATCACGCCTTCTATGTCATTCTTGTTTAGACCCGAATCCCGGACGGCTTCCATGCATGTATCATAGATAATGTCCCAGTGCGTTCTTTCAGGACGGTTACCTGTCGGCACCTCGCCAATACCAATAATAGCAATTTTTCCTTTACTCATAATGTTTGTTATTGAACCTCCCTTCTTGAGGAAATATTAAATGTTCATTTACTAATACCGTAACGTTTGGTACTAAAGTATATAGTTTAATCGCAAATTTATGTCAAGCATTTTTTTTCATGATGATATAATATATTAATATTTAACGATTTATTTTGATATGAAGAAAAGAACAGTAACTACCGGTTCTATATAGAATAGTTTTCAAATAACAATATAAACTATAATTATAAATATTGTAAGTAATTTTCAGTTTTACTAAAGACCTTGAGTGACAATGGTTGTGACATAATCAATAACCTCGTCCTCCGTGCATACCCCTCTTTCAATCAGCATTGCACCATACTCTGCCATGCCCATTATAAAATAACCGGCGATGGCGCTGTCCGTTCTTTTATTAATGTTGCTGTCTCTTTTGAAAACATCATAATCGTGGCTGATAGGGCTTATCATCTGGCTTAAGAGATTCTTAAATTTTTCTCTAAGTGCGGGATTGTTGCCGACAGAAAGGCTTCTGACAAGATTCATCATAGTTATCCACTTTGGAAATGAAGCAATGAATGCTCTGGCTCGTTTTTTACTTCGTTCAATAATATTTTTCTCATCCTTTATTTCCTGCCATACATTATTATACATATTGTGAAAGACAATGTCCGCGCACTCTATAAAAAGTTCCTCTTTATTCTTAAAATGGATATAGAAAGTCTCTTTGCTTATCTTCGCATGGCTTGCAATATCGGATATACTGGTTTCCGCATAACCTTTACTGGAAAATAATTCCGTAGCGGATGATATTATTTTTTCTCTATGCCCCGGAGGAATTTGCAAATCACAGGTTTTTTTTTGTTGATTAAACCTTTTTTCAATTTCCTTACGAATTGCATCAAGCGATTTATTCCCGGCGGCCTGCTTCTTTTTAATGAGCTCAATTCCTTTGAGATGATCCAATGAATAGTAGGCTCTGGTTTTCCCTGTTCGCAAAGGCTGCGGAAGCAATCCTTCTCTGATGTAGTACCGGATCGTTGAAACGGGAACGCCTGAGATCTTTGCCAACTCTGAAATTTGCATGGCTCCTTTTTTTTTCATTTTTCGAACAATCCTTCCTGGAATGGCACACGGCCAAAAAAGAAATTCCAAAATTCTTTCTCTATCTCTTCAGGCGTTTTCTTATGATTAAGTAAAAAGTAATACATATATTCAGTTGCCCCCATTAAAAGGTAGGCTACCAATGTGCTGTTTTTTAATGGACTGTTTCGTTGTTCAAGAATCATCTCGATTTCTTTCCTGATAGGCTCAACAAAGTTAAAAAGGGCTTTCTCCAGTTTTTCCTTATACTCCGGTTTATTGATCAAGGATGCACGCCTGGCAATATTAAACATATCGATCATATGAACAAAGTTCTGATAGAAATGAAAGCCGCGCGTCCTGAGCCGCCTTAAAGCATCCGTTTCCGCCTGAATTTCAGGTACGTCTTTCCCAATATCCAGGAAAATATTTTCCAGACACTCAAAGAAGAGTTCTTCTTTATTTTTAAAGTATTGATAGAAAGTACCCTTTCCGATACTGGCATTACCGGCAATATCGGAAATTTTCACAGCGTCGTAGCCCTTCTGTCTGAATAATTTAACACTGATTCTTACAATTTCATCACGAGTGCTCGTTAATAATTCACGATTATCTTCTTTCAAGACAGGCGATTCATTGGCATCGCCTGCCAGCTTTTTTTTAATGATCGCAAGAGATACATTCTCTTTCCTGAGTTTTTGGATTTCAAGAATCCTATTAAGATGTTCTTCTGTATAATAGGCCATCGTCTTGGCAGTCTTCAGCGATTCTGGAAGCAGACCTTCCAGAATATAGTACCGGATGGTAGTCGCCGGAGTGTTTGAAAAAGCGCTGAGTTCTGAAATTTTCATGTGTCTCGGGTGAGGGTTCACATTTTTTTTCATAAATATTATTCTGTTAAGCCATTAATATTATAAAGTATTAATTATAGTATATCTCTGCCAAATTAACTATATACTTCAATTCTAAGTAGTACCGTACTATATTTTTATTAAATTGTCTAACTTGTTTTTTTATCGATTAAAATTATTTGCTATAAATATCAAAAAAGGAATTACAATTCAGGAAGAACTAAACAAAATTCAGAGTATAAAACCAGCTGAATTGTTTTGTTCAGTATGTGTTGTTAAACTTCTTAATTTGTCGAGATCCGGCAGCAGAAGGGTAGGCGATTCTTATAATTCTTCTAATGGGTCAGGAAGCAGAAAACGTCAAACCTGTCTGGTTTTTGTTGAAAACTAAAAAAAATGAGCACTCTGTGTATGAGAAATCTACCGGAGTGCTTTTTTTATATGTCCTGACCCCTATCATTGACTTTAAAGACAGTGCCAAATTAAGTCTTGTACCTGTTATTGACTTCAACTACAAATTCGCAAGCGGTTATATTGTTAATAATCAATGAATATCGTTCGAAAGAATGCATAACGGCAACGCTTACGCGAGCGCGGCTTTTGCGCGAAATTACGTTCTTTACTTGTTACCGTATTCGACATATAGAGACAAGGGCAGTGATTTAATATATTTATCATGGCCCACATAACTCACCAACAATCGGTAAACCAAATTATTGATGTGGCCAATAGGCGATATTTTACAGTTCAATTTTGCATCTATATTCGTCGGCTCTGGGTAGGATGACGTGTCGGTAAAATCAACTTTTTTTTGTACCAATTTTTCTATTGATTTAGACATCAATTCTTGAGCGGAAACAAAATCCTTTTGCAGGTGATCAATCTGGGCATCATTTGGTGCCTGATCCGCGATAATGGCG
>JBEKJX010000043.1:0-16530 GCA_050011015.1 Smithella sp. | reverse complement strand
GCCCTCGCTACACATAAATATACTGATATTAATATAACATATTACCTTCAACCTACTTTTTTTGATTATATGGAAAAGATCCATGATATAAATTTACGTATAAGTTACTTTGGATGTAGGGCTGTAGTTGCAGACCTCGCAATTGCTCCAGACAGCATGCTTTTCCCTTGTGCTTCATATCCTGAATATTGTGGCGAGCCCGATAAAAGTCTCTTCAATGAAAAGCTCCTACTATATAAATATAAATCAAGTGAGATAATTAAATCCGATATGTATACAAGTTTTTTAATAAAAAGATCATTAAGGCAATATGATAATTATTTACCTTGTGTAACATGTCACCATCTAATAAATACATGTAATCCATGTTTTTTTGAAGGAGGCAAGGCGAGAAAAGTTACAATGGAATTTTGTCAATATATTTATAATAACTATTTAATTAGAAATTAGAACAGAAGGTAGGGTTAGTAAAAATTGCACGGCTGATGGTGCTACACCAACAAGTGAAACTTATCCCCACTTTCTCTGGCCAGGCCTGTATAGAAACTGATTTTACAATTTCCAAGGATGGGCAATAGCTATCTTGATATACAAGCCAAGATAAGAAGACAATTGTTAAAGAATTTTGATTACAAAATCCAGGGAAGGTTAAAAACCAGTATAGTGTTCCCGGATTTTTTTGTTATTTACTAAAATAGTTCGTTGACAATTTTCAATCATTATGCAAAATTGCCCATACCTCATATAAGTTAAATTAACACCATGGAAAAAGCTGCATATTTTCAAGAATAGATGCCTTAACTTATGTTTTTGGTTGTGGGTTGAATATGAGTAAAACGGTAGATCTTGAACAGATATTGAAAGAAAAAAATGAATCGCTTTACAATGTATTAAACGATATTGAAAAATTTTCGAGAAATGTATGGAAAGAACGTCTCCTGCCTTGGTTTACAAATCACAACACTGATCATTCAAAAGAAATTATTCATCTCTTGGGGCAGATCTTAAGCCCGTTAATAGATCATCCTGATTTTCTCACGGATCATGAATTGTTCATACTCTTAGTTTCGGCTTACCTACATGATATCGGGATGCAAAATCTTAAAGTCTCCGATTACCCCGTTGACGCACTTACTGCCATACAATACGACCTAATTAGAAAAAGGCATGCTGAAGAGAGCTACAATATTATCACGAAGAAGGTCATGGTTAGGGATGATTTCTATCTCCCAAAATCCTTGAATGAAGATTATGTTTATCCTATTGCTCTTGTTTCCAAGGGCCATTCAACTCCATTATTTGTAAATGTAATTGATGAATTGAAATCGAATCCACTGACTCCAATGAATCGCCCTTTCAGGGGAGAACTATTGACAGCCCATGTTACTGTGCAAAACGGCACCATCGAGATCACCTTGAATTTTCCTAATAATGCAGAAACATATCAGCATATGTTTAAACAATTGATAGAAGACAAATTGACAAAACAAATAGAACTGGTCAATCCATTTCTCCGAGAAGCAACCAAGGGGCTCTTGAACATCAATCATAAAATATTCATAAAAATGACGACAGGAGGAGTAGGAAAGATCAAGAGAGATTTGCCCCCTGATGTATTTGATCTATTGGCTTCGATGCAGAGCAAAAAGACTACGTCAACTGAGACATCAATTGAGTGTGGTGTTAGAGCTATTTTTCCAAAACCGAGTCCCATTTTTACCGGAAGAGAAGTTGAACTTAAACAGTTTAAAGATGCATTCACTATTCATAATTTTATTTCTATTGAAGGGTTTGGTGGTATCGGTAAAACGGAATTTGCTGCAAAATGCCTTGAAGAATTTTGTAGCAAGGACTCTGTCGTATGGTTTGAGTGCCTGCCCGATTCAAAACTCGATACACTTATTGATTTTGCAGGATATAAAGATGTCCTGAAAGGTGAAAACAAGACTGAGCTTGCCAAATATAGTGGCTTTGTCGATCTTATAGAAAGAGACAAAAAAACACTTTTTCTTGATAACTTTCAGGATGCTCTTAATAAGTCGTTCAGCGATTTTTTTGCATTTGCTGAAAGAAAGTTGCGAAGTGCAAAATTTATTTTCATGTCACGTGAACATCCACAGATTCAAATAAAAGCGGTATCTGTTCCATTAGAAGGACTCAAGGATGATTCCTTTATCTACGCGCGAAAACTTATTAAAAATTACTACAGCGAAATAAAAGTTGACGATAGCTCCCTGAAAAAATTATGTGATCAGCTTGATGGTCATCCCCTTGCTATTGATTTTGCACTCCAGCTTATCAGATACGGCGAATCGCCCACAGACATAATACCTAAGATTGCCCAGTTTAAGGGCAGTGAATTGAGCAATAGGTTGCTCGCCGAAGTTTTCGATCATCCAAAAAGCACGGCAATTGAAAAAAAATTGATGCTACGTTTTTCTGTGTTCAGACGCGAGATTGATAAAAATGGATTAACTCATATCATGGATGGTGTGAATATAGATGAAACAGTGCGCATGTTAATCGATAAAAAGATGCTAGCGCTCTCTCAGCAAAATCAAGGATATTATAATGTACATCCTTTGGTAAGAGAATTTTGTTATTTACGTCTCGATAGCATTGAAAAGAATAATATCCACATTAAGGTTGCAAATTATTTAACAACTTTCAGGAACGAAAAGTTTGATCCTGTTTTGGAAGAGGAAATTTTTCATCATTACTATACAGCCAAAGCGCTAGAAGATTCCTCAAGTATTATTTCACGCGCAGGAGAAGCCTTCATTTTATTCGGTCACACTAATTCACTTAAAGCCATGATGGATCGTTTGATTGCTAGCGGTGTTGAAAAATCTTTATTTGATATTTACTATGGAGATATTGCAACTATACATGGCGAATGGGATCATGCTTTAAAACATTTTGAAAAGGCTTCTTCATCTGAAGATGAAAAGGTAATGGCTGAAGCATACATAAAATTTGGAGAGATTCTCTATCGCAAAGGATATGTAAAAGAATCGTTAAAATATTTCGATGATGCATACACTATATCAAAGAAAAAAGAATATACAAGAGAGCAGGCAAGAGCTTTAAATGATATTGGTCTTGTCTGCAAAACTCAGGGTGACCTCTCTGGAGCGTTAGAAAATATTAATGCAAGTCTGAAAATAAGAGAGGAAATTGACGATAAAATCGGCATTGCAATCTCACTTAATAATATCGGTTCAGTTTACCACATCCAAGGTAATTTTTTAGAAGCATTAGAAAAACACAATGCAAGTCTGAAAATAAGAGAGGAAATTGGCGATAAAATCGGCATTGCAAGCTCATTTAATAATATCGGCTTAGTTTACCACACCCAAGGTAATTTTTCAGAAGCATTAGAAAAACACAAAGCAAGCTTGAAAATGAACGAAGAAATAGGAAACAAGGAAGGTATTGCAGCAGCACTTCATAATATCGGATCAGTTTACCAATCCCAAGATAACATTTCAGAAGCATTAGAAAAACACGAAGCAAGCCTGAAAATAACAGAAGAAATAGGACGCAAGGAAGGTATTGCAGCTGTACTTAATAATATTGGGAGTATCTATCGAAATCAGAAAAACTTGTCAGGAGCACTCGAAAAACATAAAGCAAGTATGAAAATATATGAAGAAGTAGGAAATAAGGATGGTATTGCAACCGTATTTAATAATATAGGCTTAGTTTACCAAGAACAAGATAACCTTGTAGTGGCGTTAGAAAAATATGAAACCAGCTTGAAAATAACAAAAGAAATAGGACACAAGCAAGGTGTTGCAACGCTTTATGGTAATATAGCAATCATTCAATCCCGTCAAAAAAAATATGATTTTGCATTATCTAACCTTCTTAAGTCCTTATCACTTGAAACACAAATGGGAATTTCGATTGATCATACTGTAAAAAATATCAAGTTAATAAGAAATGCAATAGGTTTAGACAAATTTAAAAAGATTTTCATGGAACAGATGATCAAACTACCTGATGATCTAAAAGGTTATTGCCAACTACCTATTGAGCTACTGCAAAACAATACAGTAAAACACAACACACTCAAAGTTGGGAGAAATGATCCCTGCCCCTGCGGAAGTGGTAAAAAATATAAGAAATGCTGCGGGAAATGAGATTAATATTATTTATAAAAATCCGAAAATCAGTCGAGTCAAAAAGACGCTGTCCAACGAAGAATTATAAAAACAGTCATTAAAGGAGGGAAACCATGAAAAGCTTCATCGACAAAACCATTAAACCGTTTTTAGTCATTGCCGGATTGTTTACCTGCCTGGGAGGCCTGTTCGCGTTCTTACCGAAATTTGCCGTGGAGAACATTTCAAAACTGCCGTTTGACCAGGATTATATCATGTTCGTCCAGCACTGGGGCATGATGGTTTTACTGGCAGGCATCTTCATGATCATCGCCGCGTTTAAAGCCGGATGGCGCGTTCCCATTCTGCTTTTCATCATCATTGAAAAAACATGCTTTGTATTTCTTTATCTCTTCTATGCCTGTCAGCCATTCGGCGCGGGTTTTAAAGGTTCGGCTATAATGGATGGCATCATTGTTATATACCTGCTTTTATATTTCCGGAGCCTTCGGGAGCAATAAAGGAAAGCCGTGAACAATAAACCCAGACGTCCATGGATAGCCGCTTTACTTACATTACTCATGACGGGCCTTGGTCATCTATATGCCGGGAGTCCAAAAAGAGGATTGATCCTCTTCGGTATTTGGTCGCTTTGGGCTGTTCTCTGCGGCATTTTTTTACTTCTGGTTCCTGATATTTTTATTATCATTATATTTTTAATCGGCGGCTTCGCTTTTTTTGTGTTTTGTGTGGTTGACGCATTTTCAATCGCAAGGAGGAAAAAAGAATTCTACGAACCGGCAAAATACAATAGATGGTTCGTTTATCTGGGTTACTTTGTTTTCTTATCCCTGATATCAGCGCTGCTGTCTGCCGGCGTAAAGACTGATGCATTCAATATAACTTCCGGTTCCATGGAACCGGCATTGCTCGCTGGTGACAGCATTTTAGTCAATGAGGTTATTTACGGTGTAAATATTCCCTTATTAAGAAAAACCGTTATTCCCGTTACCGATCCGAAAAGGGATGATCTTGTAGTTTTTATTTATCCCCGGGACATATCTATGAGTTTAATCAAACGGGTTATCGGCGTTGCCGGCGATAAAATAGAAATTGTAAATAAGAAAATTTTTATCAATGACAAAGAATATAAAGATTCCTACGGCGTTTTCAAAGACAGTAACGTTTTACCGCAATCCGTAGACCCCCGCGACAATTTCGGGCCTGTCACCGTCCCCGAAAATTCTATTTTTGTGATGGGCGATAACCGCGATGAAAGCGTGGACAGCCGCTACTGGGGCTTTGTGGATTTGCAGGATGTTGAAGGGAAAGCCTTTATAATATACTGGTCCTGGGACAGCGATCTTCATAAGCCTCGCTGGGAGCGTTTCGGTCTTACGTTCAAATGAGGAAATTTTAAAATGCAGCTTTGAAAAAATTCCCCTGTCTCGCTTACGAACCGGATTTTTTGATTAATTTGCTCTATATTCCTTATTTCCCCAAAATTTAATTTTTTGTGCTATACTATAAAAAGTAATCGTTGAAATAAAGGAGAAATCAATTCATGTTAGGCAGCTTACAGGACATACTCGTTATCGCGGTCGTCGCGCTTCTTGTCGTCGGACCCAAAAAACTGCCTGAAATGGCCAGAACACTGGGCAAAGGGTTCAGCGAATTCAAAAAGGCAACCGAGGGTGTCACCGAGGAACTGAAAGAGGCCCTGAAAGAAGAAGTTAAACCCGATCACGATGAGGCGCCTCTGCCGATTATAACCGCGCCCGAAGAAGTAAAGCCTGAAGAGGAGAAGCCTGAAGAGGTAAAGCCTGAAGAAACGAAGAGTGAAGCATCCGATAATGACGCCGGGGAGAAACAAAAATCCAATCCTTCCTGATGTAATATAGATATTGAAGACTATTTTTGAAATCCGGTCGGGTCAAAAAGACCCGACCGGACATTGTAAAACCGGATACATAAACAACAGACTTATGTCGCCTTTTTTTCCTGTCCTTCATTTTTCGGCATGTTTTGAGATAGCATTTGAGACATCCACGCGTTGAACAGGTTGCCGCTCGATGAACCCTCCCCTCCTCCGACCAGAATCTGCGGAACAATCTGAATTTTACCGGCCGCTATCTCCTGGATGAGTTTGATGATCGCCACGTTCTGCTGGCCGATGGCTTCTTTCTGGGCATTGTAGGCGGCGGCAACACCATCGCCCTCAATCCTGCTTTTGTAGGAATTGCCGTCAGCCACCAGTATGGTGGCTTCTTTGGTTCCCTGCGCCTGGAGAATCACGGAGCGCCTGTTGCCGTCGGCCTCCTTGACTTTGGCTTCCGCCCTGTCATTATTGATATCGATGGATAATTTGGCGTCGATAACATCTTTCTGTTTATCCGCGCGTGACGATTTTTCCATGACCGCGATGCGTTTTTCCTGAGCCATTGCTTCCTGGTCATACTGGGCCTGCTGCTGGTTGGCGATTTCCTTCTTGGTCTGGGTGTCCAGCAAATCCTTGGGGATATCTATATATGCGATGAGCAGGTTTTGAGCCTCGACGTTGTACTCGGCAAATCTGTCTTTGGCATGCGCCAGCGCTTCGGTCTGCAAGTCCGTCCGGCTCTGGAAAAAATCAATCGCTTTCTTCTCACCGGCTTTATTCCGGAAAGATGAATCAATCAGCGGATGCACAATCTGATCGATCAGGTTGGCCACCGACCCGACTCTGGCGATGATGTAGGCCGCGTTGCCCGGTTGAATCCGGATGACCATCCGGACATTGACTTCCAGTTGAAAGCCGTCTTTGGAAGTCACCTTCAGGGGATCAAAACTGTACAGGACCCCGGCAGCCTTGGCCTCCGTCGGTTTAACTCCCTTGACTTCCGTCCCGATTCTTCCTTCGCTGGCCCAGTCGATGGTAACGGCGGAAGTCGGCACCTGATAGGCGGTGAAAGCAATCGCGTTCAGATTGTATTTTCCGGGCGCTATCGGCTCTCTCCAGATGCCGCGCGTGTATTTATCCATGATCAGTATTTTCTCCACATCTTCATGAATCGGACCGCAGAGTTTTCCTTCGCCGGTAGCCTGCGAGGGCCCCATGGACGCCCTTTCCAGCTCCATCCCCACATTGGACCTGATGACCGCCACATATCCCGGCAGGACTTCGGCCACATCTTCAATTTTAATGTCAAACAAGCTCGGATTTATATAATAAATACCCGGCTGCAGGGTATTCAGCTGCGGGCCGCGGTATCCTTTGCTGTCGATAAAGAGCTGCCCGTTTTGAAAAGATTTGTGGTCTGCTTCGGCGCCGTCGGCGTTTTGCGCCTTCGGGGCGATGATATAACCCGACGGCAGAGGAATACCGTCTTTGGCAACGGCAACGCCAATGGTATTCTCGGCTATTTTTATCGCGGGAGCTTTGGTAATATTGAACAGCCGGGTATTGATCCGGTAGGTGCCCGGCCGCAGAATTCCGACCTGCGGCCCCTTCTTCCCGTGGTTGGCCAGGAACATTTCCGCATCCTGAAATTGATTACACTCGACTTCATCCGCCAGCACTCTGCCTTTGGGCAGCGGTTCTCCGTCAATAGATTCGACGATGCCGATGCCGGCGATCTCCACCATCACTACCGGAACTTTTGTGAATGACCAGATTATCGGCATTCTCCAGTAGAGCCCCGGCATTAAAGTGGACGCCTGGACGCCTACTTCTCCGTGACGGGCGATTATTTGTCCTTCAGGCATTTTCTTGCCAAACATGTTTTTAGTCAGGATGCCGACTTCATAGGCCCCGATCAGACAAAAGCCGCGAATAATAAACAGCGCGGCAATAAATAAAACAACAAATAGAACAACGTAACCGAGAGTAGCCCATCTTATCCATCCTATCATTTCTGTCCATTCTGTCATTCCTGTATTTCTCCTTTTTATTTATTTTCAGTGCCGTTCGAACCGGAGCGTCCGCGTAAGTAACGGTTAAATACATATTGGTGTGCCAGCCCTCTTTATCTTATGTTCAAACTATCATCCCGCAATAAAAAAGTCCCGTTTTTTATCGGGAAATCCGGTCAAATATCGTATTTGGAATGGCACTAAATATTATCAGGCGAAAAATATCAATCCCTCGAAAGAGGGATATTGATAAATTCCGGATTATTATTTCTACTTTTTATTGTTTCCTGATGAAGATTGTTCCAACCAGCCTCAGTGGTTGTCAGAGTTATAGCGCACAAAAGCGCGAACAAAATACCCTTGTTCGGTGAGTCTTTCTGCAAGATGGCCGCCTATAAAGCCGCGGGCCCCTGTTACTGGAATTTTATCGGCGCTCATAAATACCTCTTGGTCTCTTTTACTTATATACACCCGTCATTACCGATTCAGAAATGGAATTTTGTTGTAAGTTAACTTGAACACTAGAAATTCACGGTTTTTATAGATGGGTACGGCCGCTCGCTGTTTTAATAAGTCTTGCACCGTATCTAGAGACACTTGATCTCTTACTTGAGTAAGATACACACATAAATAGTCTCCGCGCGGAAGCTCCTCTTTTTTTCTTAGCATGAGTGATTTTCGATCTGTCATCATTCTCATAAGCCGCGGTTTAAAGAAGATTATGGTGCTTTCTTTTTCTGTGTTTGATCTGATGAATGAAAACATGCCTTGAGCGGGTGCGGTACAGGGTCCGGAAATGGTCCCGCGATGGTGAATCATATTTAAGAATGCATTGCCCGCTGAGTTTATTACGAAGAATGTCAAGACAATAATAACAGGAACAAGGCAAACCCATTTACGTAATTTTTGTTCTAGATGCGTTTTACCGCCTTGAAATATTTCCAACCCGGTAATTACAAATGAATAATAAAATGGAAGAATTGGAAATATATATCGGAATTCCTGCCAGAACGGACACAGGAGGTAAAGAACGAAAGTCAGGATAATATATACAATAATATGATAATCGTACCGGTACCTTCTTATGATTCCGGCAATAGCAATGGGAATGCTTGCAAAATAAAACAGATAGAAGTGAGGCACACCGGCAAAGAACTCAGAAGGCATATCAATATAGTGGCCCATGTTACCCTTGATGATGTCTATGGGGAAGGCCATAAATATAGAGAAGTAAGATGATCCACCTTTAGGAAAGATCACTTCCCAGGTCAGAACGATACAAAAAAAGGAGACATAGGGAATCAGATTTACCAATAACCTTTTCAAGAAAACGCCTTTGTCAGAAAGCAGATTACTCAAATATATTGAATATTGGTCATGGGGGACATCTCCCCGCCGTAATTTTATAACCAGAGCGATGAATTGAGTAATAGCGAGTGTCATAAGAAGTAAAATGCCATTTGTCCGGATGAAAAACGCAGCGGCTATAATGGCCCCGAGAAGGATATAATCCCAAAATCGGGAAATGAGATAACGTTTTTCGATGATCAGTCTGCCCATCCATAAAACACTGGCTGTCGATAACAGGAGAAATGGCAAGTCAGAAAGAATTTGATCTATAAACAATAGCATGGTTGGATTCAGGGAAAAGAAGCATACTAGACAAAGTAACCAGACTGGGGAATGATATTTCCGGAAACCCGCCCAAAGCAAAATGATAAAAATCAGAAAAGAAATTACTCCCGGCAATTTTAAACCGATCATATTCAGACCGAAGACAGCATAGAATGGCGCAAGCAAGACAGGAAATCCCCAGGGGTAGGCAATCGGTCCAAAAGTATTAGAGGAATTTTCCACCGTAAAGCGGTTTGCTTCTATGAAGCTGCGGGGATTTAACTCAGTAATGCTTTTTGCCTGCATGATATAAGCTGAAAAGTCATCGCCCCAGTTATGGCCATTTGTAAGCGTGCAAAAAATAATAAGGATTGTTATTCCCAGTAGAATGATAAAAAAAGTTGAGGGATTGATTTTTCTCATTTCACTCCTGTAGAAATAACTTTATTTTTATTGCTTATCTATTCGATGTTGTTATGCGTGACTAAAGTACTCATACGATCCAGGCTTTAAATAACAGTATTCTCAAAACCGCTGCTCACGTGAAGGCAGAGCTAGAAAACCCATAATGAGGGAAGTCATTAGCGTAATGCCGCCCAGCATAATCAGCGTTGTGGAAAAACAAATTGTTCGCAATAATTCTCCCGGCGAAAGAGGACCAAAATTTGCTGCGTTCCAGGTCATCAAAGCGTCAAACCCGAAATACAGCCCGCCAAGCATCATCAAAATACCGACTCCGCCCCCGATCTCAAGGGTAGGGGAGGTTCGCAGCTTTTCGAATAATGAATGTTCCTGCAATAATCTCTCACGGATCCCGAACATTCTGATTATAACACCAAGAGTTGCAGCCAAAAAACCCAGCACCAATCCGGCCTCGGCAAAAAATAGAGTGTGCACATCAAAAACCACACTACCGATCTTAAGAGGACCATACAGCAACGCCGCATAACCAACCATGCTTACCAGAAACAAGGCAGCCCCCGGTATAAAAAAAAGCCAGAGCGGACTGAAAAGCAGCATAAAACGAAGATGCCTCCACCCGTCGCGCCAGGGAAGAAGATGAGGCGGGCGGGATCGGCCATCCTTCGACAGAGTCGTTGGCACTTCGGCAATACGCATCCCGAATAAATTGGCTTTAATAACCATTTCTGAAGCGAACTCCATTCCTGTGGTACGCAAATCCATTCGTAAAAAGGCATCTTTTCTGAATCCTCTTAGCCCGCAATGAAAGTCTTTAGCCGGACATTTAAAAAGCAGTCGGCCAACCCACGTAAGAATAGGATTGCCGATATATCGATTTTTCCATGGCATGGCTCCCGGAGCGATTCCGCCTGAAAATCGATTACCCATTACAAGGTCAAAGCCTTCCTGCAGCTTCTCAATAAATGGATCAAGATTGCTGAAATCATAGGAATCATCGGAATCGCCCATGATAATCCATTCGCCTTTAGCAGCCATGCAGCCATGAAATAACGCAGAACCATATCCTCGCTGCGAAACCTGGATAACACGTGCGCCTAAAGATTCGGCAATTGCTTGTGAACCATCGGTACTGCCGTTGTCTGCAATCAACACCTCGGCTTGTATTCTCGAATGTGAAATCCATGCATTAGCCTTGTTAATGCACAAAGCTAAGGTTTCCGCTTCGTTTAGACATGGCATTAGAATAGTTAATTGCATTTATAACCTCTCAAAAACAAAAATATTATTTAATCCAAACTGGAATCTTTCGCGTTTTACCAGTCTTAGAAAATCAGAAAAATAAGTAATCAGTATATCCGGATCAAAGCCATGATGCTCATCTAATTTCATCCCGTCAATTAAGTGAAGAGCAATCAAAACATCAAGTATTTTGTCGACAAAAGGGTGTGGAATAGTAATGATCAACCGTCCTTGAGGAGAAAGCATTCGATTTATAACAGATGCAGATTTACGAATATTGCTTTCTGAGAAATGTTCAAATACGGATAAAGCGAAAATAGCATCATAAGAAGCCTGCATTTGATAATCGTTGATTGCTAATGGAAAGAAACCTTTCTTTATTTCAGAATGATTACTAACAGAACTAATATTCGTGCATGGGTCGATCCCGTCCTGCCTTTTTGTTATATGAGTAAGTTTCCGAAGCAAATAGCCATCATCACAACCAATGTCGAATACATTATCCATGATTTCAGGTCGATTTTTTAGCGCAACTTTCACGCGCCGATATCTAAAATATTTATCCAGTAACATCATAATAACAACCTCTTTGAGGATAAATAATACAAATAATTATTTTTATCATCAAATTTCCAATTCAGCAATCTGCTTTTTCTATACTGGAATTATAATCTTTGACATGTAAACATTTTTTCTTTATAATTTATGCAAATTATACTTCAAAGCGCTATTTTTGTCGGCGTCGTCGTCAGCTTCCTCGACGTATTTGCAGTACGCCTCCTCGCCTCCTCCCGGCCGCCTCAACATAGTCTTCAATCGGAAGCACATCCCCCTCAGGGGGCGCATAATAAAAGAAATTTACATTGCCGGGAATTTTTGCCGACATGTCGTAAATTCCTTTAGAAATGGTGTTACTTAAATAAAAGTCTCTTTCATAAAAGAATAAACGGCCTGATAAAAAGGGAACAGGTATGTTAACGATTGTCGTATTAACTTGTTCAATCCTTTTGCAATTCCTGGCAGTTTTATATGCTTTACGGCTTATAAAACTAACCGGCAGGGCGTATTCCTGGATACTCATCTCCGCGGCCCTTTGTCTGATGATGATCAGGCGAATAATCCCCTTATATTATGTGATTTCTACGAAGCCGACTTATCCCGTTGATTTGCCCAATGAATTCATCGGTCTGCTATTATCATTCTTCATGTTTCTTGGAATTCTGGGGATTAAGGGAATATTTATGGCTCGCGCCAAAGCGGAGAATGAGGCAAAACTATCCGCCCAAAATATACATTATTTATCAAAGTACGCCAATGACTTCATCCTTCTGCTCGATGAAAATTTCCGTTTTATCGAAGTTAATGAGCGCGTGATAGATTTTTACGGATACACCCGCGAAGAGTTGATCGGCATGCATGCTTCACATTTGCGCGTATCGGAGACAAAAAAAGAGTTTATGGAGCAGATAAATCTTGCGCCGGTTTCCGGCAAGGCGCTCTATGAGACCATACATCAGCGCAAAGACGGAAGCAGATTTCCGGTTGAAGTCAGCGTACGCACCATTGACATCGAGGGGAAGAAGTTCTATCAGGCCGTTATTCGCGACATCTCCGAACGCAGGCAGGCGGAAAAAGAGTTGCAGACCGCCCACCAGCAACTTCTGGATATTATTGAGTTCATTCCGGACGCCACATTCGTTATCGACAAGGACAAGAAAGTCATTGCATGGAACCGTGCCCTGGAGAAAATGACGGGTATACCGAAACAGGATATCATTGGCAAGGGGGACTACGCTTATTCAATTCCATTTTACGGAAAACTTCGCCCGATAATAATCGATCTCATCGGCAAGGATGATCCGGAGGCTCAGGCTCTATATGATAAATTTGAAAAGTTTGACAATATTATCTGTGGTGAAGTTTTTGTTCCCGGATTATATAATGGGAAAGGCGCGTATATTTTGGTAACTGCATCGCCGCTTCTTGATCCGAATGGAAACAGATACGGAGCCATTGAAACCGTTCGCGACATCACCGAGCGCAGGCGGGCGGAAAAAGAATTGCTGGAAAGCGAACAGAAGTATCGCGAATTGGTGGAACACGCCAATTCCATTATTCTGCACTGGACGCGCGACGGGCGGATCACCTTTCTCAACGAATTCGGACAGCGTTTCTTTGGTTACTCTGCCGGGGAGATTATCGGACGCCACGTCATGGACACCATCGTCCCCGCGACCGAAAGCGACGGACGCGACCTGAGTTCGCTCATGGAGCAGATTCTCATCGACCCGGCTTCCTTCGAAAACAATATCAATGAGAATATGCGCCGCAATGGAGAGCGGGTCTGGATTGCCTGGACCAACAGAATCGTGCTGGATGCGCAGGGCCGGGTGGCTGAGATTATGAGTATTGGCACGGACATCACAAAGCTCAAACAGGCGGAGAATACAATCATGGAGCTGAATATCGGTCTGGAGAAGCGCGTAGCCGAGCGCACCGCCGAACTGGCAGTAGCCAAGGAACAGGCCGAAGCAGCAGACCGGATCAAATCAGCTTTTCTGGCCAGCATGTCACACGAGCTTCGCACACCCCTCAACTCGATTATCGGCTTTACAGGAATGGTTCTGCAGGGACTTGCGGGTCCTTTAAACGGGGAACAAATAAAACAACTGGGAATGGTCCGCGGAAGCGCCCGCCATCTCCTCGATCTGATCAACGATATTCTGGATATCTCCAAGATCGAAGCAGGGCAGTTTAATATCATGTCAGAAAACTTTGACCTGAGGGGATCCATTGAAAAGACGGTGCAAATCATATCGCCCCTGGCCGATAAAAAAAATATTCTTCTGCATTCCAGAATCGAAGATAACATCTCCGAAATGCGCGGGGACCAGCGGCGGGTGGAACAAATAATCATCAATCTTCTCAGCAATGCCGTGAAGTTTACCGACCATGGAGAAATCAATCTTAACTGCCGTTCAGACAACGATTTGATTACGATTTCCGTAGAGGATACGGGCATCGGCATCAAACCGGAAAACATTAATATTATCTTTGAGGCTTTTCGCCAGCTGGATACCGGAACCGCGCGGACGCAGGAAGGAACAGGCCTTGGACTTAACATCACTAAAAAACTTATCGAAATGATGGGCGGCTCCATCGCTGTGGAAAGCGAGTGGGGAAAAGGCTCTGCCTTCACGGTTATATTACCGATAAAAAAGGAGCAATAAAATGAATCCGGTCGTTCTTATCATTGAAGATAACGAACAGAATCTCTATCTTATGCGGTTTCTTCTGGAGAAATACGGCTTTGCCGTCGTCGAGGCAACCGATGGAATAAAAGGTGTGGAAATGGCAAAAAAGGCAAAGCCCCATCTTATTCTTCTTGATATCCAGCTTCCTGAAATGGATGGATACGCCGTGGCGCGTGAACTGAGAAAAGATGATGACCTTGCCGGCACGGCCATTGTTGCCGTCACTTCTTATGCCATGGTCGGCGATCGTGAACGCATTCTTGAAGCCGGAGCGGACGGCTATATTGAAAAACCGATCGACCCGGAGAGGTTCATTGATCAGATTAAAAAATATATAAGCAATGATCGCCTCAAATAACATTTAATATTTTTTATAAGGATGACTTATGAAAAAAATTCTTGTTGTTGATGATGACGAAAGTAATATTTTCTATCTGGAAACACTTTTTAAATCTCAGGGCTTCCATGTAACAACGGCTCCCGACGGCGCGAAAGCCCTGATAGCCGCGAGAAAAGATCCTCCTCATATCATCATTTCCGACATTCTCATGCCGGTGATGGATGGTTTTATGCTTTGCAGGGAGTGGAAAAATGACAGCCGCCTTAAAAATATTCCTTTTATATTCTATACGGCAACCTATACGACTTCCAAAGACGAAAAACTGGCCATGAACCTGGGAGCCGACTTGTTTCTCATAAAACCTCAGGAGCCGAATGTACTGCTGGATATAGTGCTGAAGACTATGGCAGACAGTAAACCGGAAATAATGGAGAAAGCGCCGGAGACGGAAATTTCCGAAGAAGAGGTTTTGCATCAATACAATGAAGCGCTTTTCCGGAAACTGGAAAAGAAAATCTTTGAACTGGAAACAGCGAATCAAATCATCAAAGAAAGCGAAACAAAGTATCGCTCCCTGATCGAAATCACAGACACCGGTTTCGCGATCATTGACGCGGAAGGCAAAGTGCTTGATGCCAACAAGGAATATATCAGGATGTCCGGTCACAGCAGCTTGCAACAGATCATTGGCAGGCATGTTACCGGGTGGACCGCCGAACATGATCGCGAAAAAAACGCCGATGAAATCGGAAAGTGCCTGGCGAACGGATTCGTCCGAAATCTGGAAATTGACTATGTGGACAAAAAGGGCCTCGTTATACCCGTCGAAATAAATGCTGCCGTTATGGAAACGACCCGCGGCCCCGTTATCATGACGCTATGCCGCGACATCACCGAACGTAAGGAGGCGGAGGATGAAATTTGCCGCCTCAACGAATCTCTTGAACAGCGTGTGCGCGAGCGCACCACGGAACTGGAGGCTTTCTCCTATTCAGTCTCTCACGACCTGCGGGCCCCCTTAAGAGCGATTGACGGATTCAGCCGGGCGCTTCTGGAAGACTACGAAAACAGGCTCGACGCGCAGGGCAAGGATTATCTGATGAGAATCAGGACGTCCACACTGTTTATGGAGGAACTCATAGAAGATCTGCTGAAACTTTCCAAGATCACGCGAACGGATATGGATATTATGCCGTTGAACCTGACCAGGATGGCCCGAACCATCATGGATGAATTGCAGAAGTCTCAACCTCAACGGCTGGTCAATATAAATATTGCCGATTCTCTGGAAGATTTTGCGGATCCGAGATTAATACGCATCGTTCTCGAAAATCTGCTCGGCAATGCCTGGAAATTCACGGGAAAAAAGACGGCAGCCGAAATCGAATTCGGGTCCACGAAGAAAAATCATAAAAAAGAATATTTTATTCGTGATAACGGAGCCGGCTTCGATATGGAATATGCGGAGAGAATATTCGCGCCTTTCCAGCGCCTGCACAATACCGAAGAATATCCAGGCACGGGAATCGGTCTGGCCACGGTGAAACGTATTATCCACCGCCACGGGGGCACGGTCCGGGCGGAAGGAGAGCCCGGCCGGGGCGCGACTTTTTATTTCACGCTTCAGGAATAATAAATGCAGGATGCTTCTATTTAAGGAGAT